>NZ_JBJDNB010000002.1:136989-199404 GCF_044900445.1 Pseudomonas sp. NPDC089407 | reverse complement strand
CCCTTCCGGGCTACGCTGTTTCGCAGATAACAATGGCCTTTGTGGGAGCGGGCTTGTCCCGCGAAGCAGGCAACCCGGTGTCTGGCACCGGCTTTGCCGGTGTTCGCGGGACAAGCCCGCTCCCACAGACCATTGAGCGTCGATTAATCAAGGATCACCAGGCGATTGGGCAATTCATTGCGCGAATGGGTAGGCGGCACATGCTCGCTCAGCAACTCGCCACAGGCCTCGATGCATTCGACAAACCCTTGCAAGGTCCTGCCCTGGCGCACCTGTTCGGCAAAGCGGGCAACGATGGCCGCACGGGCTGCGGCATCCAGGCAGTGCTCGATACCGCGATCAACCAGAATTTCCACATGCCGCTCCGCCTCGCTGACAAAAATCAGCACCCCCGTCGCGCCCGTCGTGCGCTGCAGGTTCTGCTCGCGAAACTGCTGCCGGGCCAGGCGCGAAGCACGCCAGCGACGCAGCCACCGGGGTATCAGCCAGCCGGCCAGGCGTGGGTTGCGCAGCAGCAGGCACAGGCCGACAAACAGCAGCACGTTGGCCACCAGCAAGCCACGCACACCCGGCCAACCCGACAGCCAATGCATCAGCCCAGGCACAGCCAGCGCCAACACCGCGGCCCAGAACAACGGCCAATAGGCGTAATCGTCGGCACGCCGGGCCAGTACCGTGACCAGTTCGGCATCGGTACGCCGTTCGGCACGGGCAATGGCTTCGGCAATCTGCCGCTGATGGTATTCGTCGAAGGGGGTCATGCCGTCGGTCTCTTGAACGTTCTTATAGTTGTTGTCCCGGCATTCGGGGCTTCGTCCGCGGGTGACATATTCAGGCATAATCCGCCGCTGGATGAATTGCCTGCGAATCGTACAACAATAGCCGCCTGAAAACTTCGGCCGCGCACGTATCACCGTGGATACGGCACAAGCCCCAAAACGGAATTGATGATGAAACTGTCCTTGCTGGGCCTGGCCATGGGCCTTGCCAGTCAGGCGGCCCTCGCCGCCCCCTCCGCCCCGCCCCTGCAAGACAAGCAGGCCTTCATCGAGCATCTGATCAGCCAGATGACCGAAGCCGAGAAAATCGGCCAGTTGCGCCTGATCAGCATCGGCCCGGAAATGCCCCACGAGAAAATCCGTGAAGAAATCGCTGCCGGGCGTATCGGTGGTACCTTCAACTCGCGTACGGCACCCGAAAACCGCCCGATGCAGGATGCGGCCATGCGCAGCCGCCTGAAGATCCCGATGTTCTTTGCCTACGACACCATCCACGGCGAACGCACGATCTTCCCGATCGGCTTGGGCATGGCCGCCACCTGGGACATGGACGCCGTGGCCAAGGTTGGCCGCACCGCCGCCATCGAAGCCTCGGCCGATGCCCTGGACATGACCTTCGCCCCCATGGTCGACATTGCCCGCGACCCCCGCTGGGGCCGCACCAGTGAAGGCTTCGGCGAAGACACCTACCTGACCTCGAAAATCGGCCAGGTGATGGTGCGCTCGTTCCAGGGCAGCAGCCCGGGCAACCCCGACAGCATCATGGCCATCGTCAAGCACTTCGCCCTGTACGGCGCGGTAGAGGGCGGGCGCGACTACAACACGGTCGATATGAGCCTGCCAAAAATGTACAACGACTACCTGCCGCCCTACCGCGCCGCGCTCGACGCCGGTGCTGGCGGGGTAATGGTGGCGCTCAACTCGATCAACGGCGTGCCGGCCACCTCCAATACCTGGCTGATGAACGACCTGCTGCGCAAGGAATGGGGCTTCAAGGGCGTGACCATCAGCGACCACGGCGCCATCCAGGAGCTAATCCGCCATGGCGTCGCCCGTGATGGCCGCGAAGCGGCCAAGCTGGCAATCAAGGCCGGTATCGACATGAGCATGAACGACACCCTGTACGGCGAAGAGCTGCCGGGCCTGCTGAAGTCCGGTGAAGTGACCCAGCGCGAGCTCGACCAGGCCGTACGCGAAGTGCTGGGCGCCAAGTACGACATGGGCCTGTTCAAGGACCCGTACGTGCGCATCGGCAAGGCCGAAACCGACCTGAAGGATTACTACGGCAACGAACGCCTGCACCGCGAGGCCGCACGTGATGTGGCGCGCCGCAGCCTGGTGCTGCTGGAAAACAACAACCAGACCCTGCCGCTGAAGAAGGCCGGCACCATCGCCCTGGTCGGCCCGCTGGCCGATGCCCCGATCGACATGATGGGCAGTTGGGCTGCCGACGGCAAACCGATGCATTCGGTAACCGTGCGCGAAGGCCTGCGCCGCGCCGTGGAAGGCAAGGCCAAGCTGGTCTACGCCAAAGGCTCCAACGTCACCGGTGACAAGGCGATCCTCGACTACCTGAACTTCCTCAACTTCGACGCCCCGGAAATCGTCGACGACCCACGCCCGGCGGCCGTGCTGATAGACGAAGCAGTCAAGGCAGCGAAGCAGTCCGACGTGGTCGTGGCGGTGGTAGGCGAGTCGCGTGGCATGTCCCACGAGTCGTCGAGCCGCACCACCCTGGAAATCCCGGCCAGCCAGCGCGAGCTGATCAAAGCCCTGAAAGCCACTGGCAAACCGCTGGTACTGGTGCTGATGAATGGCCGCCCGCTGTCGATCGGCTGGGAACGTGAACAGGCCGACGCCATCCTCGAAACCTGGTTCTCCGGCACCGAGGGCGGCAATGCCATTGCCGACGTGCTGTTCGGTGACTACAACCCGTCCGGCAAGCTGGCCATCACCTTCCCGCGCTCGGTCGGGCAGATCCCGATGTACTACAACCACACCCGCATCGGCCGGCCGTTCACGCCAGGCAAGCCGGGCAACTACACCTCGCAGTATTTCGAAGAGCCCAACGGCCCGCTGTACCCGTTCGGCTATGGCCTGAGTTACAGCAGCTTCGAGCTGTCGGGCCTGACGTTATCGAACAAGGACCTCAAGCGCGGCGACACACTGGAGGCCAAGGTGACGGTGAAGAACACCGGCAAGGTGGCCGGCGAGACCGTGGTGCAGTTGTACCTGCAAGATGTGTCGGCCTCGATGAGCCGCCCGGTGAAAGAGCTGAAGAACTTCCAGAAACTGATGCTCAAGCCAGGCGAGACACGCACCTTGAGCTTCCGCATCAGTGAGGAAGACCTGAAGTTCTACAATGGCCAGCTGCAGCGGGTTGCCGAGCCTGGGGAATTCAATGTCCAGGTCGGGCTGGATTCCCAGGCGGTGAAGCAGCAGAGCTTTGAATTGCTGTAACTAAACGGTATCCAGTACCGGCCCTATCGCCGGCAAGCCAGCTCCCACAGGTACTGCACAGTCAGATGGCCCTGTGCAGTACCTGTGGGAGCTGGCTTGCCGGCGATAGGGCCCTGACAGCCCCCCCTCTTCCGGATCCGCCCCAATGCCCTTTTCCTTTCGCGCCCTGCGTCTGGGGCTGATTACCCTGCTGATCTTGCTAGGCACCGCCCTCAGTGCCGGCTGGGCCATGCACCAGGCCAAGCGCCAGGCCATGGAAGACGACGCCCAACGCGCCAACCAGCAACTGGGCCTGTACGCCAACACCCTGCACACCCTGATCGACCGCTACCGCGCCCTGCCCGCTGTGCTGGCCCTGGACCCGGAATTGATCGCTGCCCTGCGCGGCCCGGTAAACGAGGCGGTGCAGGACGCCCTCAACCGCAAGCTCGAACGCATCAACGGCGCCGCCAATTCCTCCACCCTCGAACTGCTCGACCGCACCGGCCTGGCCATTGCCGCCAGCAACTGGCGTTTGCCCAGCAGCTACGTCGGCTCCAACTACGGCTTCCGCCCTTACTTCAAGCAAACCCGCAGCCTGGGCAGTGGCCGCTTCTACGCCGTCGGCGTGACCAGTGGCGTGCCGGGCTACTTCCTCGCCAGCGCAGTCAACGACGAGCATGGCCGCTTCCTCGGTGCCATGGTGGTGAAACTGGAGTTCCCCGAGCTTGAGCGTGAATGGCGCCAGGGCAACGATATCCTGCTGGTCAGCGACGCCCGTGGTATCACCTTCATCGCCAACCAGGACGGCTGGCGTTACCGCGAGCTGCAGCCGCTCAGTGGCGCCGACCGTGCCGAGCTCGCCGAAACCCGCCAGTACGACAAGCAACCGCTGGTGCCGCTGCAGCATCAGGTACTCACCCGCTTTGCCGCCAATAGCACCCTTAGCCGCGTACAAGGCCCGGCAGGCAGTGCCGAATACTTGTGGGAAAGCCTGCCGCTGGAAGGCGAAAACTGGACCTTGCACCTGCTGCGCAAACCGCAGGTCGCCGCCGACGGCCGCAACGCCGCCCTCGGCGCAGCTGCCGTATGGCTGAGCCTGGTATTCGCCGCGCTGTTCGTCAGCCAGCGCCTGCGCCTGGCCCGTCTGCGCCAGCGCAGCCGGCAAGAACTCAAGCGCCAGGTCGAGGAACGCACCCGCGAGCTGCGCACCGCCCAGGAAGGCCTGGTGCAATCGGCCAAGCTGGCCGCACTCGGGCAGATGTCGGCGGCCATGGCCCACGAAATCAACCAGCCGCTAACCACCCAGCGCATGCAGCTGGAAACCCTGCGCCTGCTGCTCGACCATGGCCGCTACGACGAAGCGCGCCAGGCACTGGAGCCGCTGGAGCAAATGCTGACGCGCATGGCTGCACTCACCAGCCACCTGAAGACCTTCGCCCGCAACAGCCCGGTGGGCCTGCGCGAGCGCCTCGACCTGGCCACCGTGGTCGACCAGGCACTGCACCTGCTGGAAGCGCGCATTCGCAGCGAAGAGGTGGAGGTGGCCCTGTACCTGGCGCGCCCGGCCTGGGTGCGCGGCGATGCCATCCGCCTTGAGCAGGTGCTGATCAACCTGCTGCGCAATGCCCTCGACGCCATGGCCGACAAGCGCTACAAACGCCTGGAGATCCGCATCGAGCCTGACGGCGCACTGTGGCGCCTGAGTGTGCTGGACTCAGGTGGCGGCATTGCCGAAGCCGACCTGGCCAAGGTCTTCGACCCGTTCTTCACCACCAAACCGGTGGGCGAAGGGCTGGGACTGGGCCTGGCCATTTCCTATGGCATCGTCCACGAGGCCGGCGGCCAGCTGCTGGCCGAAAACCTGCCCGGCGGTGCACGCCTGAGCCTTACCCTGCCCCGAGACCTGGAGCCTGTATGTTGAATTCAGTGATCGTCGTCGATGATGAAGCCAGTATCCGTACGGCAGTCGAGCAATGGCTGAGCCTTTCCGGCTTCAGCGTGCAGTTGTTCGCCCGTGCTGAAGAGTGCCTGGCCAATCTGCCGCAGCATTTCCCCGGGGTGATCATCAGCGATGTGCGTATGCCCGGCATGGGCGGCCTGCAATTGCTCGAACGCCTGCAGGCGGACGACCCCGACCTGCCGGTGATCCTGCTGACCGGCCACGGTGATGTGCCCATGGCCGTGGAGGCCATGCGCAATGGGGCTTATGACTTCCTGGAAAAGCCGTTCACCCCTCAACATTTGCTGGGCAGCCTGCGCCGGGCCCTGGAAAAACGCCAGCTGGTGCTGGAAAACCGCCGGTTGCACGAGCGGGCCGACCTCAAGTCACGCCTGGAGGGCACGCTGCTGGGCATGTCCCAGGGCCTGCAGCAGTTGCGTCGCCAGGTACTGGACCTGGCCAACCTGCCGGTCAATGTGCTGATCCGTGGCGAAACCGGCAGTGGCAAAGAGCGGGTCGCCCGTTGCCTGCACGACTTTGGCCCACGCGCCGCCAAACCATTCGTTGCCCTCAATTGCGCGGCCATCCCCGAAGCACTGTTCGAAGCCGAGCTGTTCGGCCATGAAAGCGGTGCCTTCACCGGCGCCCAGGGCAAGCGCATCGGCAAGCTGGAGTATGCCAACGGCGGCACGGTGTTCCTTGATGAAATCGAAAGCATGCCCCTGGCCCAGCAGGCCAAGCTGCTGCGGGTGATCCAGGAGCAGAAGCTGGAGCGCCTGGGCGCCAACCAGAGCATCAGCGTCGATTTGCGCATCATCGCCGCAACCAAGCCCGACCTGCTCGAAGAAGCCCGCGCCGGGCGCTTCCGCGAAGACCTGGCTTACCGCCTGAACGTCGCCGAGTTGCGCCTTGCGCCATTGCGCGAGCGGCGCGAAGACATTCCACTGCTGTTCGGACACTTTGCCCGCGCTGCTGCCGACAGGCTTGGCCGTGCCGCCCCACCGCTGTCGGGTGCACAACTGGCACAGCTGCTGTCGCATGATTGGCCGGGCAATGTGCGTGAACTGGCCGATGCGGCGGAGCGGCATGCGCTGGGGCTGGGTTCACCGAACATCGAGGTGGCGCCTGGCGGGCAGTCGCTGGGCGAGCAGATGGAAGCGTTCGAGGCGCAGTGCCTGCGCGCGGCGTTGCGCCAGCACGGGGGGGCGATCAATGCGGTGATGGAGGCGTTGCAGCTGCCGCGGCGTACGCTGAACGAGAAGATGCAGCGGCATGGGTTGGTGCGTGAGGATTTTGTCGGCCGGGAATGAGCGGAAATCCGCTTATGGTGAGGGCCTGGTAGGCGGGAATTCGCTTATTACTTGGAGATTTTGGGGCTGCTTTGCAGCCCTTCGCGGGCAAGCCCGCTCCTACAAAGAAATGTGAAACATCTGGCGCAACGCGGTCCCTGTGGGAGCGGGCGTGCCCGCGAAGGGGCGTACAGCGCCCCCGTTTGGATCACCCCGCACCCATTTGGCACACCTTCTGCAATCACCTGTGCAAGCTGCGCTACGGCGCGCTCCACAAAAACAACGAGAAGGTATCCCTGATGGATAACGCCACCTCCCTGCCCGCCGGGGCGGCCACCGCGCCTGCCGCAGAAAAAACTACCGCCAGCCGCCTGAAGTCGATCTTCAGTGGGTCCATCGGCAACATGGTCGAATGGTACGACTGGTACGTCTACGCCGCATTCTCGCTGTACTTCGCCAAAGCCTTCTTCCCGGCCGGTGATTCCACTGCACAATTGCTCAACACCGCTGCGATCTTTGCCGTTGGCTTCCTGATGCGCCCGATCGGTGGCTGGCTGATGGGCCTGTACGCCGACCGCAAAGGCCGCAAGGCGGCACTGATGGCTTCGGTACTGCTAATGTGCGCGGGTTCGCTGGTCATCGCTCTCACCCCTGGGTATGAAACCATCGGCGTCGCCGCGCCGGTCCTGCTGGTCATCGCCCGCCTGCTGCAAGGCCTGTCGGTGGGTGGCGAATACGGCACCTCGGCCACCTACCTCAGCGAAATGGCCAGCAAGGAGCGCCGTGGCTTCTTCTCCAGCTTCCAGTACGTGACCCTGATCTCCGGCCAACTCATCGCCCTGGCGGTACTGATCGTGTTGCAACAGACCCTGACCACCGAGCAGCTGTACGCCTGGGGCTGGCGCGTGCCGTTCGTGATCGGTGCGCTGTGTGCCGTGGTGGCCCTGTACCTGCGTCGCGGCATGGAAGAAACCGCCTCGTTCACCAAGAAGGAAAAGGCCAAGGAAAGCCTGATGCGCACCCTGCTGCGCCACCCCAAGGAACTGATGACCGTGGTCGGCCTGACCATGGGCGGTACCCTGGCCTTCTACACCTACACCACCTACATGCAGAAGTACCTGGTCAACACCGTGGGCATGAGCATCAGCGACTCGACCACCATCTCGGCCGCCACGCTGTTCCTGTTCATGTGCCTGCAGCCGGTGATCGGCGGCCTGTCCGACAAGATCGGCCGTCGTCCGATCCTGATCGCCTTCGGTGTACTGGGCACCCTGTTCACCGTACCGATCCTCAGCACCCTGCACACCATCCAGACCTGGTGGGGTGCGTTCTTCCTGATCATGGCCGCGCTGATCATCGTCAGCGGCTACACCTCGATCAACGCCGTGGTCAAAGCCGAACTGTTCCCCACCGAGATCCGCGCCCTGGGCGTGGGCCTGCCGTACGCGCTGACGGTGTCGATCTTCGGCGGCACCGCCGAGTACGTCGCCCTGTGGTTCAAGAGCGCTGGCATGGAAAGCGGCTTCTACTGGTATGTCACTGCCTGCATTGCCTGTTCGCTGCTGGTCTATGCGACTATGAAGGACACCAAGCAGCATTCGCGGATTACTACTGACTGATATCGGCTTGCAGAAATGAAAGGGGCGTTCCAGAGCATGGGGCGCCCTTTTTTCTTACCTGCTCTGATAAAGCATCTCGGCTACCAGGTGCTTGTCAAAACATGTTTGCCGCCTTCGAGATCGAGCGCCGCCCGCGCGGCGCTTCGCGGCACAAGGCCGCTCCCACATCTGTTTCGGGCCAATTATTCCTGTGCCTTTGGCGCGCGAGCCCTGGGTGCATGGCTGGAGATTGATAATGAGCAGAGGCGCAGCCGATATCGATTGGAACAAACAAGGCGGCCAGCGGTGAACTCACAGAAGTGACTGGCCCGGAATAGATGTGGGAGCGGCCTTGTGCCGCGAAGCGCCGCGCGGGCGGCGCTCGATCTCAGCAGCACCGCAAACCTCAACCCATACCTCCAAAGCCCCTGATGAGCCGATTAAAAACCCTATTCGGCTCACAATGTGAGCCGAATAGCCCACTTAATCGGCTCATCTGTGCCTGAAAGCAGATTCAGGACATCTCCAACGCCTGACGCGGCTTACGACGCTGGTACCACCCAGCGCGGTGCTGAGGGTGTTGGAAAACAGGATCGCCACCCAGTAGAACAGCTCACGTTTTAGGTGCGGCGATGGTGCGAGCAATGCCTGAGAAATCGGTTGGTGATAGATGAAAAATACGTTCATTAACCCTATGCGTAAGATTTTTCCTTCTTAACGCGCCATTAATTCAACCCCAACAAGCTGCAATGGCTGGCAGAACGTCGGCGCATGCGCCGACCCTCCCAGAGCCAGGCCGCAGGCTGACTGGCTATGCGCGTACCCACACAAATCGAATAACCCGATCTTTAAACGCTATTTTTTGCGCTTTTTAATCAAATTAATCGGAGTAGCATTAAACCCATAGAAACAATCAACTCACGACCCTCTCGGAGCAACGACCATGAAAAACAAACTGATCCTTACCCTGGCCCTCTCGGTTTTTGCTGCTGGCGCCTTTGCCGAAGATGGCTTTGACCGTACCAACGCCCACACCTTCGCCGCAGCCCAGACTCAGTCGGCCAGCTACGCTGAAGATGGTTTCGACCGCACCGGCGGCCAACGCTTCGCCGAAGACGGCTTCGACCGCACCGGCGGCCAACGCTTTGCCGAAAACGGCTTCGATCGCACCAACGCTCACCGCATCAGCTGACCCCTGCTGCGAGCACCCAGCCCGGCTTTTGCCGGGCTTGATCATTTGCAGGCGGGCACAGGCTTGGCACACTAGGCACCTTGTCCACCAGGAGGTAGGGCCAGCAAGCCCAGCACAGATGTATTACTACGAACCCGCCAAAGGCCACGGCCTGCCCCACGACCCGTTCAATGCCATCGTCGGCCCCCGCCCTATCGGCTGGATCTCTTCACAGGACCGCGAAGGCCGTCTGAACCTGGCGCCTTACAGCTTCTTCAACGCCTTCAACTACATCCCGCCGATCATCGGTTTCTGCAGCGTCGGGCGCAAAGACAGCCTGAACAACATCGAGCAGACCGGCGAATTCGTCTGGAACCTGGCCACCCGGCCGCTGGCCGAGCAGATGAACCAGAGCTGCGCGCCGGTTGCTGCGGACGTGAGTGAATTCGAATTGAGTGGCCTCACTGCCACACCCTCGAGCATCGTCAAGGTGCCGCGCGTAGGCGAAACCCCGGTAGCCTTCGAGTGCAAGGTCAGCCAGATCGTCCAGCTAAAGCGGGCCGACCAGGAGCTGGTGCCCAGCTGGTTGATCCTTGGGGAAGTGGTAGCGGTGCACATTGCCGAGCACCTGTTGAACAACGGCATCTACGATACCGTGGCCGCCGAGCCGATTTTGCGTGGCGGCGGCCCGGCAGACTATTTCGAGCTGGGCAACCTGTTCAAGATGGGCCGCCCGCAAGCCTGATCACCAGATCAGCTCACCCTCTTCGCTGACGCCCTGCAGGCGTTGCAGCTCGGCCGTGGCCGCTTCATCGGCGGTCACGGCGCCCTTGAACACCTGCCCGTCGAGGACCTTGTGAAAACGCGGCGCGCCACCCATGCCCAGCGCCTTGACCGCAATGGCTGCGTTGTAACCACCGCCTTCCACCGGGACCATCGCCGAAACCGCTTCGAACTGCGGGAATTCCCTACGTGCCATGTTGCTCTCTACCTGGTTGATCAGTGCCCGGTATCTTACCCCAGCCACCGCGCCCCTTGTAGGAGCGGCCTTGCGTCGCGAAAGGGCTGCAGAGCAGCCCCAGGGTCTCAGCACAGATGCACAAATCGCCGGGGCTGCTGCGCAGCCCTTTCGCGACGCAAGGCCGCTCCTACAAGGGCCTGCGCCAGCTGAACAATCAATCAAAGGTATGCAGATCCAGGCTGCTGACCACCCGCGCCTGCACCAGCTCACCAAACACTTCCAGCGTCGGCGAAGCAAAGTAGCCACTCATCGCCTGCTGGTCCTGCCAGCTGCCACTGAGCAACCACAGGTCGGCATCGGCCTGCGAACGCTGCACGGTGAAGCTCAGGCAACCCGGCGCTCGCCGCGAGGGCTCGAGCAGGTCACGCAGGCGCGCGCCCAACTCCGCCGAGCGCCCGCTGCTGGCACGAATGAACGCAAGATGGGTGACCGGTTGTTTTAAGGTCATTGCTCAATCTCCTTGAAGCAGGCGGACGGAAAAGCCAGGCTGCCAAGGTTAGGGGCTCTCCCGCGCGACGCGTTAGGCCATTACTGCTGGTCGATTGCCTGATCCTGCAGCGTGGCAGGATCAGGCAATCGACGTGCAGCTTTCGACTAGCGCCCGCCATTGCCCAAACCTATGCTGCGACGGTCAGCAGAGGAAAGCCATCATGACCACCGCCACGCCCACCGACCCGCCCCTGGAACAGCAGCGCCTGGAGCTGGCCGAACTGATTACCCGCCATGCCGGCGAGCCCCACGGCCCGGCATCGGCCATTGCTGACCTGTACCTGGTGCGCTATACCGAGAACGTGCGATCGGTGCCCACCCTGGCACAACCCGCCCTGTGCATCCTGGCCCAGGGCAGCAAAAGCCTGTTCCTCGGTGACGAGCAATACGCCTACGACCCACTGCACTACATGGTGGTCTCGGTAACCTTGCCGCTCAGCGGCGTAAGGCTCGATGCCAGCCCGGAAAACCCCAGCCTGGGCCTGCGCATGGACCTGGACCCGGCCGAGATCAGCCAGCTGATCGCCGAAAGCGGGCCAATGCTGGTGCCCAACCGGCCTTCCGGTCGCGGCTTGTATGTGGACAGAACCGATGCGGCATTGCTCGACGCCCTGCTACGGCTGATTCGGCTGCTGGACACCCCGCGCGATATCGCGATGCTCGCACCGCTGTTCCGCCGCGAAATTCTCTACCGCATGTTGCGCGGGCCGCAGGGCTATCGGCTGTACGAAATTGCCTTGGCCAACAGCCAGACCCACCGGGTCTGCCAGGCCATTACCTGGCTCAACAACAACTACCAGCAGCCACTGCGTATCGAAGACCTGGCGCGTGAGGTCAACCTGAGTACCTCGACCTTGCACCACCGCTTCAAGGCAGTAACGTCAATGAGCCCGTTGCAGTACCAGAAGCAACTGCGCCTGCAGGAGGCGCGGCGGTTGATGTTGAACGACGGGCTTGAGGCGGCGGTAGCGGCCTATCGGGTGGGGTATGAAAGCCCGTCGCAGTTCAGCCGCGAATACAGCCGGCTGTATGGCGCGCCGCCGATTCGCGATGTGGCCCGGTTGCGGGCTACAGCTGGCTGAAGTTTCTGGTGGCTGTACCGGCCCTATCGCCGGCAAGCCAGCTCCCACAAGTTCGCCACAGGTCCTGAAGGTTGTGGAGTACCTGTGGGAGCTGGCTTGCCGGCGATAGGGCCAGCACCAGCAACCCAAGGCTAAAGTTTCAACCGATAACCGTTTCCTGCCACTGATTCTGGTCAACCTGAATCAAGGTCGGCCCCTTGCGCTCCACCGCCTCCCCCAGCGCCGCCTGCAATTGCGCCACATCCGCCACGCTCTGCGCCGCAGCCCCCAACGCCCGCGCCACGCCGATGAAGTCCGGGGTGTGAATATCCACCCCGACCGGCTCGATCGCCCGGTTGACCATGTACTTCTTGATTTCCTCGTACCCCTGGTTATTCCACAGCAGCACGATCAGCGGCACCTGCGCTTCCACCGCGCTGGCCAGTTCGGGCAGGGTGAACTGCAAACCGCCATCCCCAATCAGGCACACCGACGGCGCGCGTTCGCCAGCTTGCTCGGCACTGCCCAGCCAGGCGCCCATGGCCGCCGGCAGCGCGTAACCCAGGGTGCCGTAACCGGTCGAGGCATTGAACCAACGCCGTGGCTGATCCATGTCCAACGTCAGGTTGCCGGTGTACACCGGCTGGGTCGAGTCGCCCACCAGAATGGCATTGGGCAGACGTTCGAGAATCGCGCTCAGCAAGCGCGTCTGGCTCAGCGTCGGCAGGTCCCAGCCCGCCGCCAGGGCCTGGCGCAGGTTGGCCACGCGGGCCACACCCCAGGTGCTTTCACGCAGCGGTTGCGGCTGTGCATGCAAGGCGCCCAGCAGCGCGTCGGCGGCCAGTTCGGCATCGGCCACCAACGCCAACTCCGGCAGGTAGTTACGCACGGTCTGGTCGGGATCGATGTCGATACGCAGCAGGCTGCCCGGGATCTCGAAGCCGCCCTTGAAGGTCACGTCATAATCGGTTTCGGCCAGTTCGGTGCCGATCGCCAACACCACGTCGGCCTCGGCCACCAGCGCCCGCGTGGCCGGCAGCGACTGGGTCGAGCCGATCTGCAGGGGGTGGCTGGCCGGCAGCAAACCCTTGGCATTGATGGTCAACGCCACCGGCGCCTGCAGGTGTTCGGCCAGGCGTGCCAGCGCAGCACCTGCTGCCAAGGCACCACCACCGGCGAGGATCAATGGCCGCCGTGCGCTGGCCAGGCGTTCAGCCATCTGGGCCACGGCCTGCGGTGCAGCACCTGCCCGGTGACCACGCACCGGGCGGCCCGGCAGCAGTTGGTCGGCCGGCTCAACCAGTACATCCAGCGGGATCTCGATATGCACCGGGCGCGGCCGGGCGCTGTCGAATACCGCGAAGGCTCGCGCCAATACTTGTGGCAGGTCGGCCGCACTCATCAGGGTGTGCGAAAACGCCGCGACACCCGCCACCAGCGCCGCCTGGTTAGGCAGCTCGTGCAACTTGCCGCGGCCACCGCCCAGCTGGTCCCGCGACTGCACGCTGGAAATCACCAGCATGGGAATCGAGTCGGCATAGGCCTGACCCATGGCGGTGGTGATGTTGGTCATGCCCGGGCCGGTGATGATGAAACACACCCCGGGTTTGCCACGGGTGCGCGCATAGCCGTCAGCCATGAACCCGGCGCCCTGCTCGTGACGCGGGGTGATATGGCGAATCGACGAGCCCGCCAGGCCACGGTAGAGCTCCACGGTATGCACGCCGGGGATGCCGAAGACATGGTCCACGCCATAGCCTTCAAGGAGTTTGACCAGTACTTCGCCGCAGGTTGCCATTGGGGTTCACCATGAATCTTGTTGGGTTATGCGCTTATTGGACCCAAGCCACGGCTATCGCCACAATGCAAAAAAACACATACTAGCCATGTCCTGAGATCATGGCTTATTGCGATGAAACGCCTCCCGCCCCTGCCTGCCCTGCATACCTTTCTGATCACCGCCCAGTGCTGCAATTTCACCCGTGCCGGGCAGCAGTTGCACATTACCCAAGGCGCCGTCAGCCGGCAGGTCGCCGCCCTGGAGGAGCAACTGGGTTATGCCCTGTTCCAGCGCCAGGCCCGCGGTTTGAGCCTGACCCGTGAAGGCCAGGACTGGCTGCCACGGGTGCAACAGGTGTTTGCGCTGATCGAGCAAGGGGTGCGCGAGGTGGGCGAGCACAGCACGACCCTGCAGTTGAAGGCGCCCACGTGCGTGATGCGCTGGCTGCTGCCGCGCCTGATGGAATGGCAGGCACTGCGCCCCGACGTACCGGTGGAGCTGACCACCACCGTTCAGCATGGCGTGGATTTTCGCCGCGAGGGCTTTGATGCAGCGGTGGTCTATGGCGATGCACCGAACCACGGGCTACAGGTACGCAAGCTGTTCGATGAGCAACTGACGCCGGTGTGCTCACCGTCACTGCGTGAGGGGCCGCTGCCGTTGCAGCAGGTTGAAGACCTGGCGCGGCACATGTTGCTGCACCCCTCGCGGGATGAGCATGACTGGCGGTTATGGCTGCAGTCGGCTGGTGTAACGCTGGCGGCACAGGGGCCAAAGCAGCATTTCGAGACGCTGGACATGGCAATGGCCATGGCTTCGCAGGGGACAGGCGTGGCGATCGGTGATTGGTCGCTGATTGGCGATGACTTGCGCGGTGGGCGGTTGTGCATGCCGTTTGCACTGAAGGTACTGACCGGTAAAGGCTATTACCTGGTCAGCCAGGCCAGGAACCTACCGCCGGGGTTGCTGGAGTTGCTGGATTGGCTGGAGGGACAGGCCAGCTTGTGATGGCCCTTTCGCGGGCTCGCCCTAATGCCGGTCAGTTAAGAAAAGGCAAGGTGTCCTCCATGCTTTTAGCAGCGCCTATTCGATCGAGCGCCGCCCGCGCGGCGGTTCGCGGCACAAGGCCGCTCCCACATCTGTTTCGGGCCAGTTACTCCTGCCACCTGCGCACTCGCACCCTGGATGCATGGCTGGAGATTGATGAAAAGCAGCGGCGCCCCCTTCGATATCGAAGGGAACAAACAAGGCGGACAGCGGTGACCTCACAGAAGTGACTGGCCCGAAACAAACAGTGGGAGCGGGCTTGTCCCGCGAAGCGCCGCGCGGGCGGCGCTCGATCTAACAGGCAACCAAAATCCCAAGGCAAGCACCCGTCAGCCCTCACCGCTTAACTGACCGGCATTAGGGCATGCCCCGTCACGCCCCTGTAGGTGCGCAGGGTCGCGGGCAATGGCCAGCACACTGTGACCACGGCGCAGGGCCTCTTCCAGCAACTGGCTGCCCGCGCGGCCAGTTGGCACCGATGATTGCAATCTTGCTCATGGGTTACGCTCCATCAGTTGAACGGAATTACCACTTCATTTCTCCCTTGGCGACTTTGGCCCCTAGCTCCAGCGAGCTTTCATCGGCCAGGCCCGGGTAACGCTGCTTCATCGTCTTGATCAACGCGCCAGCATCTTTCGCCTTGGCGGCTTCGGCATCGAAAGCACGAATGTAATTGGCCGTGAAGCGCACGGCCTCCAGCGAGTGGCTGCTGTCGCCCAGGTAATGGCCCGGGATGACCGTGCGCGGTGTCAGCGCCTCGATCTGCGCGAGCGTGCCAAGCCAGTCGGTATGCGACTTGGCCGTTTGCGTGTCGGCCATCCACACATGAATGTGCTCGGACACCACCACGCCACCGACCACCGCCTTGATCGACGGGATCCAGACAAAACTGCGCTCAGGCTGCGGGCCGTCCAGGCCAATCACTTCGAGGGCCTGCCCCTCCAACGTCAGACGGTTGCCTTCAAGCACCTGCGGCAGCACCAGGCGCGCGGGTTTGTCCGCGCCCATCTGCGGGCCCCAGTACGCCAGCTTGGCGTCCCTGGTCTGGCGGATATGGGCAACGGTAGCGGCCGAAGCCAGCACCTTGGCGTCGGGGAAGGCCTGGGTCAGCGTATCCAGGCCGAAGTAGTAGTCCGGGTCACCGTGGCTGATGTAGATGCTGGTCAGCTGCTTGCCACCCGCCCGCAAGCGTTGTACCAGCTGCTCGGCCTGCGCCTTGCCGAACTGGGCATCGACCAGCACGGCGTCGTGCTCGCCACTGACGATCACCGAACTGACCGGGAAAATCGCCTCGTGCCCGGGGTTATAGACCTCCAGTTGCAAGGGCTCGGCAGCCCGCACCGGGCCGGCCAGGGTCACGCAGGCCAGCAGCAGGCCACGCAGGGGAATGAACAGGGACATTGGCAACGCCTTCAGCTGAACAATGCCCAACAGCTTAGTTGCCCGATCCGTGACAAAAAATGCCATGCTTGAACATAGTTTGTTTCTGAAATCGGGCAAATCATGGACCGTCTCAACGCCATGCGCGTGTTCGTCACCGTGGTCGACCTGGGCAGCCAGTCGGCGGCGGCGGACCATCTGCAACTGTCGCGCCCGGTCGTGTCGCGCTACTTGGCCGAGCTGGAAGACTGGGTGGGCGCGCGGCTGATGCAGCGCACCACGCGCAAGCTCAGCCTCACTGCCGCCGGCCAGGAAACCCTGCCGCGCTGCCGGCAACTGCTGGAGCTGGCCGGTGACCTGCAAGCTGCAGTGCAGCAGCCGGATGATGCACCAAGGGGTGCATTGCGCATCAGCGTCAGCACCTCGTTCGGCCAGGCACAACTGGTGGATGCGATCGCTGCTTATGTGCGGCGCTACCCTGGGGTAACGATTGAACTGCACATGCTCGACCGCACCGTCAACCTGGTGGACGAGCGTATCGACCTGGCCATCCGCACCAGCAACGACCTCGACCCCAACCTGATCGCCCGGCGCCTGAGCGTGTGCCGTTCGGTGGTGTGTGCGGCACCGGCGTACCTGCGCGAGCAGGGTACGCCACTATTGGTCGAGGAACTGAGCGGGCACAACTGCCTGACCCATGCTTATTTTGGTCATAGCCTGTGGCACTTCGAAGTGGCCGGCCAGCAAGTTGCCGTACCGGTGGCGGGAAACATCAGTGCCAACGAAGCAATGACCTTGCAGAAGGCGGCACTGGCCGGCGCGGGCATCGCCATGCTGCCGACTTACCAGGCCGCCGAGGCCCTGCGCAAAGGCGAGCTGGTGCGCCTGCTGCCACACGCCAAGCCACGCGAGCTGAGCCTGAATGCGGTGTATACGTCGCGCAAGCACATGCCGGCGACCTTGCGCAGCATGCTGGATTTTCTGGTGCAGCGGTTCAGGGACGAACCGGAGTGGGACCGCGATTTATAAAGTTCACGCCCCTTGTAGGAGCGGCCTTGTGTCGCGATCGGGCCGCAAAGCGGCCCCGGCAATATCTGCTGCCAAGCTGAAGACCTGGGGCCGCTGTGCGGCCCGATCGCGACACAAGGCCGCTCCTACAGGGATCGTGCGCGGCAGCACTGAAATTGGCCTAAGCTGCAAGGTATCACCTATCGCTGTACCAGGAGGTGAGCACCATGGGCATCAAATCAAGAAGAGTCGCCCTTGTCATGGCCCTGACCGCAGTCGCAGGGCTGTACGGCTCGGCCTGCTGGCGCGCTGAGCTGCTACGAAGCCAGCCAAGCGCCGCCGCCAGCTGCGAGCAGGCACATTGCGTGCCTCACACGGCAACCTTGAGCGCCGTCCGTTGAGTTGACGGCGCCCTGCCGGTCACTCCTCGACGCTCATGTATTCCTTGGCCCAACGGATGTAGTCCTCGGGCTGGGTGTAGGTGTGCGAGAGTTCGGTGGCACTGAGGTTTTCCGACTTGTTCTGCTTGCCGCGCTGCAGGCGCAGGCAGTCGTAAGTGGCCTTGATCGCCGCAAAGTAAGCCGCGTGGCCATCGACGGCAATGCGCACACCCAGGCGCGCCAGGCGCTCGTCGTCATGCAGGTTGGGGTTGCCATAGGTGACCAGCATCAGCGGCACAGTCAGGTGCTCGGCAATCTTTTCCAGCTGCTCGAAGTCCTTCACGCCCACCATGCAGATACCATCGGCACCGGCCTTCTGGTAGCTCTGGGTACGCACAATGATTTCTTCAGTGGTCAGCACGCCAGCATTGGTGCGGGCAATGATCGACAGCGAGGAATCGACCCGGGCTTCCAGCGCCGCACGGATCTTGCCAACGCCCTCATCGACCGGGATCAGGTCAGTGGACTTGCGCCCGAACTGGGCGGGCAGCAGGGTGTCTTCGATGGTCAGGGCGGCCACGCCGGCGCGCTCCAGCTCGATCACCGTGCGCATCACGTTGAGTGCGTTGCCATAGCCATGGTCGGCGTCGGCCAGAAACGGCAGCTGCGCTACGCGGCCAATACGGGTGGCCTGCTCGACGAACTCACTCAGGGTGATCAGCGCAAAGTCCGGTGCAGCCAGTACCTGCAACGAGGCAACGGACCCGCCAAGGATGCCGACTTCGAAGCCCAGGTCAGCGGCAATGCGCGCCGACATCGGGTCGAACACCGACGCGGTGTGGTAACAGGAACCTGAAGCGAGCAGCTCGCGGAAGGCAAAACGCAGATCTTGATGGGAAGCCTTGGGCATGGTCACTCCGCTAATAGTTGAAATTTTGAACGGTAACTACCGACCCCTGTAATCGGGTCTACCTGACCTGTTCCAACCGTCGCCATCTGGGCGGTCATGCTCGACATGCAGGCAGAGGAATAAAAGGTGTGGGAGACAGCTGGCTAAAAGCCTGCGGCAGATGTTGCACCAAGCTGGTGCAGGCCGCGGTTTTCAGCCCCTGTGGCATACCAACGATATCACGCGGCCATGCAGCACTGGATGAATGCGCCAATGCCGATTCGGCATAGGGGATGCAGATAGTACATAGGAAGCTATCTAACTCAGGTTACAATCCGGGTACTCCATGCTGGCCTTTTCGCGGGTAAACCCGCTCCCACAGTGACCGCGTCCGCCCTCTGTGGGAGCGGGTTTACCCGCGAAGTGGCCACCACAGCTATACAAGGTATCCCCGTGACCGCCGCCCTGCCCCCCACCACCCTGCGCAACGTGCTCACCGCCCTGATGCTGGCGATCTTCCTCGGCGCACTTGACCAGACCATCGTTGCTGTCTCGCTGCCGGCAATCTCGGCCCAGTTCAACGATGTCGGCCTGCTGGCCTGGGTCATTTCCGGCTACATGGTGGCCATGACCATCGCCGTGCCGATCTACGGCAAGCTGGGCGACCTATATGGCCGGCGGCGCATGATCCTCACCGGCATCAGCCTGTTCACCCTGGCTTCGATTGCCTGCGCCCTGGCCCAAGACATGCAGCAACTGGTGCTGGCCCGTGTGCTGCAAGGTATTGGCGCCGGTGGCATGGTCTCGGTCAGCCAGGCGATCATCGGCGACTTCGTGCCCCCGCGCGAACGCGGCCGCTACCAGGGCTATTTCAGCAGCATGTATGCCGTGGCCAGTGTTGCCGGGCCGGTACTGGGCGGCTGGCTGACCGAGTACTTGTCATGGCGCTGGGTGTTCTGGGTCAACCTGCCATTGGGGCTGGTGGCCTTGTACGCGATTCGCCGTGCCTTGGCTGGCATGCCGGTGCAGCGCCGCGAGGCACAAGTGGACTACCTTGGCGCCGTGCTGTTGATCCTCGGCCTGGGCAGCCTGCTGCTGGGTATTACCCTGGTCGGGCAAGGCCATGCCTGGGGTGACCCTGCCGTGCTGGCGCTGTTTGCCTGTGCCGTATTGGGCCTGGCGCTGTTCATCGCCCATGAGCGTCGCTGCCCCGAGCCGCTGCTGCCACTCGGTCTGTTCGGCAACCGGGTGGCGGTGCTGTGCTGGGCGGTGATCTTCTTCGCCAGCTTCCAGTCGCTTTCGCTGACCATGCTCATGCCCTTGCGCTATCAGGGCATCACTGGTGCCGGCGCCGACAGCGCGGCCTTGCACCTGCTGCCGCTGGTCATGGGCCTGCCCATGGGTGCCTTTACCGGTGGCCGCATGACCAGCCGCACCGGGCGCTACAAGCCACAGATCCTCGCCGGGGCAGTGTTGATGCCCCTGGCCATACTCGGCATGGCGCTGATCCCACCGCAGTCGGCGTGGCTCAGTGCACTGTTCATGCTGCTGACCGGCATTGCCTGCGGGCTGCAGTTCCCGACCTCGCTGGTGGGCACGCAAAGCGCGGTGGCCAGCCAGGACATCGGTGTCGCCACCAGTACCACCAACCTGTTCCGCTCGCTGGGCGGCGCCATGGGCGTGGCGTGCATGTCTAGCCTGTTGCTGGCGCTGCTGCACGGAGGTGGGTTCGAATTGCTGGGTAATCCGTTGCTGGGGAGCTTGAAGGCGGGTGAGGTGGACCTGGTGACGCAGGGGCGGTTGCTGGAGACGTTCCGGCAGCTGTTGCTCGGGAGTGCGCTGGTGGCGCTGCTCGGGCTGCTGGCGGCGGTGGCATTGCCGGACCGGCAACTGCGCGGCCGTTAAAACCTAGCGCGTTTTTTGTAGGAGCGGCCTTGTGTCGCGATCGGGCTGCTGAGCAGCCCCATGATTTCAGCGGCGGTGCAAAAATTGCCGGGGGCTGCTGTGCAGCCCGATCGCGACACAAGGCCGCTCCTACAGGATCTGTGTGCTGCCCAATGTACCAGGAAGCATTAATCCTCTCTTAACACAGAGAGGAAACACTCCCTCACAATCCTTAACAAAGTGTCATTTGCGCAGCGCCGGGCTCAAGCGCAGCATATCCAACCCGGTGTCGACCCATTTTTCGACATCGCCGAGTAGATCGACACTGTCAGGTAGCAGCAGCCAGCGCCCGATCAGGCCATCGACATAGGCAAACATGGCCACCGCCGCGCGCTCGACATCCAGCTCGCCTGGCAACTGGCCCCGGCGTACGGCATTTGCCAACGCCAAGGTAATGCCCTGGTGGCAATCCAGCACCGCACCCTGGCGCTGCTGGCGAATTTCACACATATCGTCGGTGAACTCGCACTTGTGATGCAGGATTTCATTGATACGCCGGGTTCGGGCATCGAGCACCAGCTCGTTGAACACCTGCAACAGCAGCTTGCGCATGCAGCCAAGCGGGTCGAGTTCGTCCTCGCTTTCGCTCGCCCGCGCCAAATGGTCATGGGTCTCGTGCAGGCTGTCGAGCAGCGCCTGCACCAACTCGGCCTTGTTGTTGAAGTGCCAGTAGATCGCCCCACGCGTCACGCCCGCCAGTTCGGCGATGTCGGCCAGGGTGGTTCGCGCAACCCCGCGCTTGTAGAAGGCCTTTTCCGCTGCCTCGATGATCTGGGCGCGGGTCTCCTGGGCTTCTTCTTTGGTTCGACGGACCATGGCAGTACCACCTCATCTGGCCCGAACGCGCAGCGCGAACGGGCAAACGCTCCGCGGGCACCTCTGCAGGGGGCCTTACGGATGAACTAATCAAGGCTGCGGCAGTACCCAAGTACAACCCAGCGGTATTTACAAACAACCATGAATGTAAGTATATTCCTTAGCAAGCTATTTATCCACCGGATAGCAAATTTCTCCAGATCAAGACTCTTCCATTACTCTTGAGCGTCTCCCTGCTCCTGCGACCCGAGGATCCTCATGCAATTCAAGCCAGCCGTTACCGCTCTGGTTTCCGCCGTCGCCCTGGCAACTCTGCTCAGTGGCTGTAAGAAAGAAGAAGCAGCGCCAGCGGCGCAGGCTCCTCAGGTCGGCGTCGTGACCATCCAGCCGCAAGCCTTTACCCTGACCTCGGAATTGCCGGGGCGCACCAGCGCCTACCGCGTCGCCGAAGTGCGCCCGCAGGTCAACGGCATCATCCTCAAGCGCCTTTTCAAGGAAGGTAGCGACGTCAAGGAAGGCCAGCAGCTCTATCAGATCGACCCTGCCGTGTACGAAGCCACCTTGGCCAATGCCCAAGCCAACCTGCAGGCTACCCGCTCGCTGGCCGAGCGCTACAAGCAGCTGATCGACGAGCAGGCGGTGTCCAAGCAGGAATACGACGACGCCAATGCCAAACGATTGCAGGCCGAGGCTGCGCTGAAAAGCGCCCAGATCGACCTGCGCTACACCAAGGTGCTGGCACCGATCAGCGGCCGTATCGGCCGTTCGGCATTTACCGAAGGTGCACTGGTGAGTAATGGCCAGGCCAATGCCATGGCCACCATCCAGCAGCTCGACACCATGTACGTTGACGTGACCCAGTCCACTGCCGAGCTGCTCAAGCTACGCCGTGACCTGGAAAGCGGCCAACTGCAGAAGGCGGGTGAAAACGCAGCCTCGGTGCAGCTTGTGCTTGAGGATGGCAGCCTGTTCAAGCAGGAAGGCCGCCTGGAATTCTCCGAAGTCGCGGTCGACGAGACCACTGGCTCGGTGACCCTTCGCGCCGTGTTCCCCAACCCCGATCACACCTTGCTGCCAGGCATGTTCGTGCATGCGCGGCTCAAGGCCGGGGTCAATGCCAACGCCATCCTGGCCCCGCAACAGGGCGTGACCCGTGACCTCAAAGGCGCGCCGACCGCGCTGGTGGTCAACCAGGAGAACAAGGTCGAGCTGCGCCAGTTGAAGGCCAGCCGCACCCTGGGCAGCGACTGGCTGATCGAGGAAGGCCTGAACCCAGGCGACCGCCTGATCACCGAAGGGCTGCAGTACGTGCGCCCCGGCGTCGAGGTCAAAGTCAGCGAAGCCACCAACGTCAAGAAGCCGGGCAGCCCTGATCAGGCCAACGCGGCGAAAGCAGACGCCAAAGCGGAGTAAACCATGTCGAAGTTCTTTATCGATCGCCCGATCTTCGCCTGGGTGATCGCCTTGGTGATCATGCTGGTCGGGGCCTTGTCGATCCTGAAGTTGCCGATCAACCAGTACCCCAGCATCGCACCGCCGGCCATCGCCATCGCCGTGACCTACCCGGGCGCCTCGGCGCAAACCGTGCAGGACACCGTGGTGCAGGTGATCGAGCAGCAGCTCAACGGTATCGACAACCTGCGCTATGTGTCGTCGGAAAGTAACTCCGACGGCAGCATGACCATTACTGCCACCTTCGAACAGGGCACCAACGCCGACACCGCCCAGGTCCAGGTCCAGAACAAGCTGAACCTGGCCACCCCGCTGCTGCCGCAGGAAGTGCAGCAGCAAGGTATCCGCGTCACCAAGGCAGTGAAGAACTTCCTGCTGGTGATCGGCCTGGTGTCCGAAGACGGCAGCATGACCAAGGACGACCTGGCCAACTACATCGTCTCCAACATGCAGGACCCGATCTCGCGTACTGCAGGTGTGGGTGACTTCCAGGTGTTCGGTGCCCAGTACGCCATGCGTATCTGGCTCGATCCGGCCAAGCTGAACAAGTTCCAGCTGACCCCGGTCGACGTCAAGACTGCCGTGGCCGCACAGAACGTGCAGGTGTCCTCCGGCCAGCTCGGCGGCCTGCCGGCCATGCCGGGTACCCAGCTGAACGCCACCATCATCGGCAAGACCCGCCTGCAAACCGCCGAGCAGTTCGAGAAGATCCTGCTCAAGGTCAACAGCGACGGCTCGCAAGTGCGCCTGGGTGATGTCGCCCAGGTTGGCCTGGGTGGTGAAAACTACGCGGTCAGCGCCCAGTTCAACGGCAAGCCGGCGTCCGGCCTGGCGGTAAAACTGGCCACCGGTGCCAACGCCCTGGACACTGCCAAGGCCCTGCGCCAGACCATCGCGGACCTGGAACCGTTCTTCCCGCCTGGAGTAAAAGCGGTATTCCCGTATGACACCACGCCGGTGGTCACCGAATCGATCAGCGGCGTGATCCACACCCTGATCGAAGCCGTGGTCCTGGTGTTCCTGGTGATGTACCTGTTCCTGCAGAACTTCCGCGCCACCATCATCACCACCATGACCGTACCGGTGGTGTTGCTGGGTACCTTCGGCATCCTTGCCGCCGCGGGCTTCAGCATCAACACCCTGACCATGTTCGCCATGGTCCTGGCCATCGGCTTGCTGGTGGACGACGCCATCGTCGTGGTGGAGAACGTCGAGCGGGTCATGTCCGAGGAAGGCTTGCCGCCCAAGGAGGCGACCAAGCGCTCGATGGAGCAGATCCAGGGCGCCCTGGTGGGTATTGCCCTGGTGCTGTCGGCGGTACTGCTGCCCATGGCCTTCTTCGGTGGTTCTACAGGTGTGATCTACCGGCAATTCTCCATCACCATCGTTTCGGCCATGGGCCTGTCGGTGCTGGTGGCGCTGATCTTCACCCCGGCGCTGTGCGCCACCATGCTCCAGCCGCTGAAGAAGGGTGAGCACCACACGGCCAAAGGCGGCTTCTTCGGCTGGTTCAACCGCAACTTCGACCGCAGCGTCAACGGCTACGAGCGCAGCGTGGGTACCATCCTGCGCAACAAGGCGCCGTTCCTGCTGGCCTATGCGCTGATCGTGGTTGGCATGATCTGGCTGTTCGCACGCATCCCGACCGCGTTCCTGCCGGAAGAAGACCAGGGCGTACTGTTTGCTCAGGTGCAGACTCCGGCCGGTTCCAGTGCCGAGCGCACCCAGGTGGTGGTCGACCAGATGCGTGAGTACCTGCTCAAGGAAGAAGCTGACACCGTTGCATCGGTGTTCACCGTCAACGGCTTCAACTTCGCCGGCCGTGGCCAAAGTTCGGGCATGGCATTCATCATGCTCAAGCCGTGGGGCGAGCGTTCGGCAGAGAACAGCGTGTTCAACCTGTCGCAACGTGCGCAGCAGCACTTCTTCAGCTTCCGCGATGCGATGGTGTTCGCCTTCGCCCCACCAGCGGTACTCGAACTGGGTAACGCCACCGGCTTCGACGTGTTCCTGCAGGACCGCGCGGGCGTCGGCCACGAGAAGCTGATGGAAGCGCGCAACCAATTCCTGGCCAAGGCCGCGCAAAGCAAGATCCTCATGGCTGTGCGCCCGAACGGCCTGAACGATGAGCCGCAGTACCAGCTGACCATCGATGACGAACGTGCCAGCGCCCTGGGCGTGACCATTGCCGACATCAACAACACCTTGTCGATTGCCCTGGGTGCCAGCTACGTCAACGACTTCATCGACCGCGGTCGAGTCAAGAAGGTGTACATCCAGGGCGAGCCCAACTCGCGGATGAGCCCGGAAGACCTGCAGAAGTGGTACGTGCGCAATGGCGCGGGCGAGATGGTGCCGTTCTCTTCCTTCGCCAAGGGCGAATGGACCTACGGTTCGCCGAAGCTGTCGCGTTACAACGGCGTCGAAGCCATGGAAATCCTTGGTGCACCAGCCCCTGGCTACAGTACCGGTGAAGCCATGGCCGAAGTCGAACGTATCGTCGGCGAACTGCCTACCGGCATCGGCTACTCCTGGACCGGCATGTCCTACGAGGAAAAGCTCTCCGGTTCGCAGATGCCGGCGCTGTTCGCCCTCTCGATCCTGTTCGTGTTCCTGTGCCTGGCAGCCTTGTACGAAAGCTGGTCGATCCCGATCGCCGTGGTGCTGGTAGTACCGCTGGGTATCATCGGTGCGCTGATCGCCACCAGCCTGCGCGGGTTGTCCAATGACGTGTACTTCCTGGTCGGCCTGTTGACCACTATCGGCCTGGCAGCGAAGAACGCCATCCTGATCGTCGAGTTCGCCAAGGAACTCCACGAGCAGGGCCGCAGCCTGTACGACGCTACGATCGAAGCCTGCCGCATGCGTCTGCGCCCGATCATCATGACCTCGCTGGCGTTCATCCTCGGCGTGGTACCGTTGACCATCGCCAGTGGCGCCGGCGCGGGTAGCCAGCACGCCATCGGCACCGGTGTGATCGGCGGCATGATCAGTGCGACCGTACTGGCAATCTTCTGGGTACCGCTATTCTTCGTCGCAGTGTCGTCAGTGTTCGGCAGCAAAAAGCCGGAAACAGACGCCACCCCTGAAACTCCACGTTATGAGGCTGGGCAATGACCAAGTCTTTGTTGTCCCTGGCGGTAACCGCTTTCATTCTTGGCGGCTGCTCGCTGATCCCTGACTACCAGACCCCGGAAGCGCCGGTGGCACAGCAGTGGCCGCAAGGCCCTGCGTACTCGCCGACGCAGTCGGCGGACGTTGCCGCGGCCGAACAGGGCTGGCGCCAGTTCTTCCACGACCCGGCACTGCAGCAACTGATCCAGACCTCGCTGGTCAACAACCGCGACCTGCGCGTCGCCGCGTTGAACATCGACGCCTACCGCGCGCAGTACCGCATCCAGCGGGCCGACCTGTTCCCGGCGGTTTCGGCCACCGGCAGCGGCAGCCGCCAGCGGGTGCCAGCGAACATGTCGCAAACCGGTGAATCGGGCATCACCAGCCAGTACTCGGCCACCTTGGGCGTCAGCGCCTATGAGCTGGACCTGTTCGGCCGCGTGCGCAGCCTGAGCGAACAGGCCCTGGAAACCTACCTGTCCAGCGAGCAGGCACGTCGTTCCACGCAAATTGCCCTGGTGGCCAGCGTGGCCAACGCTTACTACACTTGGCAGGCCGACCAGGCGCTGTTCAAGCTGACCGAAGAAACGCTGAAGACCTATCAGGAGAGCTATAACCTGACCCGTCGCAGCAACGAAGTGGGCGTGGCCTCTGCACTTGACCTCAGCCAGGCACGTACTGCCGTCGAGGGCGCCCGGGTCAAGTACTCGCAGTACCAGCGCCTGGTCGCCCAGGACGTCAACAGCCTGACGGTGCTGCTGGGGACCGGCATCCCTGCCAACCTGGCCAAGCCGCTTGAGCTCAATGCCGACCAGCTGGCCGAAGTACCGGCCGGCCTGCCGTCGGACATTCTCCAGCGTCGCCCGGACATCCAGGAAGCCGAGCACCTGCTCAAGGCCGCCAATGCCAACATCGGCGCCGCCCGCGCAGCGTTCTTCCCAAGCATCAGCCTGACGGCCAACGCCGGCAGCCTGAGCCCCGACATGGGCCACCTGTTCGCAGGCGGCCAGGGCACCTGGCTGTTCCAGCCGCAGATCAACCTGCCGATCTTCAACGCCGGCAGCCTGAAGGCCAGCCTGGACTACTCGAAGATCCAGAAGGATATCAACGTCGCCAAGTACGAAAAAACCATCCAGACCGCCTTCCAGGAAGTCTCCGATGGCCTGGCGGCGCGCAAGACCTTCGAAGAGCAGCTGCAGGCCCAGCGTGACCTGGTGCAGGCCAACCAGGACTACTACCGCCTGGCTGAACGCCGCTACCGCATCGGCATCGACAGCAACCTGACTTTCCTCGATGCCCAGCGCAACCTGTTCAGTGCCCAGCAGGCACTGATCGGCGATCGCCTGTCGCAGCTGACCAGCGAGGTCAACCTGTACAAGGCGCTTGGTGGTGGCTGGTACGAGCAGACCGGGCAGGCGAACCAGCAGGCGTCGGTGGAAGCACCGAAAGGCTGATTGCTGAAGCTGCTACAGCATCAAGCCCACCCTTGCGGTGGGCTTTCTGTTTTGTGTTGCCTGTACTGGCCTCATCGCCGGCAAGCCAGCTCCCACAGGGGCTACACAGGACCTGAACACTGTGGGGTCCTGTGGGAGCTGGCTTGCCGGCGATGAGGCCAGCACAGGACAACTATTAACCACCTGGAACATTCCGTTCGATTATCGCCCCGTTCCGTTTGCGACGAATTGCCTCACCCCCGCCGAACCCCGCACCATCCCCCCACGCAACGTTGCCCAAGTTCATCAAGAAAAGACCCGCACCTGCTGGCTCGACCCCGCAGTGCACCGGCTCGCCCCATAAAAACAAGAGATCCACGACAGATGAGCACTTTGCAACCCGCACGCCAGCTGCTGCCCGGCCTGTTGGCCATGTCCTGCACCCTTCCCGTGTTCGCCGCCGACCAAGGTGGTTTCCTGGAAGATGCCAAGGCTACCCTCAACCTGCGCAACTTCTACATCAACCGCAACTTCGTCGACCCGGCCCACCCGCAGGGCAAGGCCGAGGAATGGACGCAAAGCTTCATCCTCGACGCCCGCTCCGGCTTCACCCAGGGCACCGTGGGTTTCGGTGTGGATGTGCTGGGCCTGTACTCGGTCAAGCTCGACGGCGGCAAAGGCACCACCAACACCCACCTGCTGCCTGTGCACGACGATGGCCGCCCGGCTGATGATTTCGGCCGCCTGGGTGTGGCGCTGAAAGCCAAGTTGTCGGAAACCGAGCTGAAAGTCGGTGAATGGATGCCGGTCCTGCCGATCCTGCGTTCGGACGACGGCCGTTCGCTGCCCCAAACCTTCCGCGGCGGCCAACTGACCTCGAAAGAGATCGCCGGCCTGACCCTGTACGCCGGCCAGTTCCGCGGCAACAGCCCGCGCAACGACGCCAGCATGGAAGACATGTCGCTGAACGGCAGGGCCGCGTTCACCTCCGACCGTTTCAACTTCGGCGGCGGCGAATACACCTTCAACGACAAGCGCACCATGATCGGCCTGTGGGATGCCCAGCTCAAGGACATCTACCGCCAGCAGTACCTCAACCTGACGCACAGCCAGCCGCTAGGCGACTGGACCCTGGGCGCCAACCTGGGCTACTTCATCGGCAAGGAAGACGGCGCCGAGCGCGCGGGCAAGCTGGACAACCGCACCGCCTCGGCGCTGCTTTCGGCGCGCTACCAGGGCCACACCTTCTACGTCGGCCTGCAGAAGGTCAGCGGCGACGATGCCTGGCTGCGGGTCAACGGCACCAGCGGCGGCACCCTGGCCAACGACAGCTACAACTCCAGCTTCGACAACGCCAAGGAGCGCTCCTGGCAGGTGCGCCATGACTTCAACTTCGCCGCTGTCGGCGTACCCGGCCTGACCCTGATGAACCGCTATATAAAGGGTGACAACGTTACCGCTGGCGGCGTGGACGATGGCAAGGAGTGGGCACGCGAAACCGAACTGGCCTACGTCATTCAATCGGGTAGCTTCAAGGATCTTTCGGTGAAGTGGCGTAACTCCACCATGCGCCGGGACTTCAGCACCAATGCTTTCGATGAAAACCGACTGATCGTAAGTTACCCGCTGAATCTGTTGTGATCTGCAACGGCCCTATCGCCGGCAAGCCAGCTCCCACAGGCCCCCACAGTCATCAAGTCCTGTGCAGTCCCTGTGGGAGCTGGCTTGCCGGCGATAGGGCCAGCACAGCCTTTAAATAACCAAAATGAATAAACAATAAATCAAACCTTCTTTTACAACATATATAGTAACCGCTTGAATAGGCCCCTGCCCCCCGCCCCAGAGCCGTGACATGGACCTCCGTCAGCTGCGTTACTTCATCGCCCTCACCGAATACCGCAGTTTCGTCCGTGCCGCCGAGGCCATGGGCATCACTCAACCCGCCTTCAGCCGCGCCATCCAGGGCCTGGAACACAGCTTCGGCTGCCCACTGGTCGACCGCGCCAGCAAAGCTTTACCGCCCACCCCCGAAGGCCTGGTGGTGCTGCAACATGCCCGGCGTCTGGTGCAAGGCGCGGCGCAGCTAAGCAACGAAGTGCTGCAGATGACCAAGCTCGACGCGGGCGAGTTGCACTTCGGCAGCGGCCCGGCACTGGCCGTGCGCCTGGTGCCTGATGCCCTGCGCCACTTCATCGAGCGCCACCCGGGCATTCGCACCTCGCTGCTGGTGGACAATGCCGAACGCCTCGGCCAGGCGCTGCGGCGGGAGCAGATCGAGTTTTTCGTCGACGATATCCGCCCGTTCGAAGCCGACGCCAACTTTCACACCGAACCTTTGTCGCCCCGCCCTGGCCTGTTCTTCTGCCGCCCGGGCCACCCGTTGCTGGCCAAGGACAGCCTGTCGACCAACGACCTGTTCAGCTACCCGTTGGCCAGCGCGCTGCTCGCCCCGGGGGTACGCAAGCGCCTGGCCAACCTCAGCGGGCGCAGCGACTTCACCCCGCACCTGCAGACCGAGCACCTGGCCATCCTGCGCAGCGTGGTGCAGGCCAGCGATGCGATCGGTACTGCCAGCGAAGAGGCAGTGGCCGAAGACCTGGCCGCTGGCACCCTGGTGCGCCTGCACTGGCGCAACCTGCCGCCAGCGCTGGAGGTGCTGAGTGTGCGTTGCGGGGTGGTCAGCCGCAGCGGCTACCGGCTGTCGCCGGCGGCGCGGGCGATGATCGAGACCTTGGTGGGGCTGGATATGCCGGTGCGCGCTGCTGCCATTCGCTGAGCTGATGATGGTGGTGGGTGCGGGCTATCCTGAGCTATATGGGTTGCCTGTGCCGGCCTCTTCGCGGGTGAACCCGCTCCTACAGGATTGCGCGAACCGTTGTAGGAGCGGGTTCACCCGCGAAGAGGCCCTAACCGGCCACACACACCGACCAGGCAAACCAGGGAGGCACAACCATGAAAACCCTCATCGACCACCTGAGCCAGTACGCCAGCTACCACCGCGACCCACGCAACATCCTCACCCATTTCATCGGCATCCCCATGATCGTGCTGGCGGTCACCGTCCTGCTGTCGCGCCCTGGTTGGGAGGTCGCCGGTATGTGGCTGTCCCCTGCCCTGCTGGCAGCAGCCGCTTCGGTAGGGTTTTACCTGCGCCTGGACCTGCGCTTCGGGCTGGTGATGGGTTTGCTGTTGGGGCTGTGCCTGTGGGCAGGCCAGGTGCTGGCAGTGCAGGCCACTGGGCTGTGGCTCGCTGCCGGGCTGGGGGCGTTCGTGGTGGGCTGGATCATCCAGTTCGTCGGCCATTACTACGAAGGGCGCAAACCGGCGTTTGTCGACGATGTCAGCGGGTTGATCATCGGGCCGCTGTTTGTGGTGGCTGAAGCGGCGTTCATGCTGGGCTTGTGCCCGACCCTGAAGCAGGCCGTCGAAGCCAACGCCGGGCCGGTGGCCGTGCGGCAGAAGAATGCGGCTGTGTGAACATTCAATGGCCCAATCGCCGGCAAGCCAGCTCCCACAGGGACTACATCAGGCCTGAACCCTGTGGGAGCTGGCTTGCCGGCGATAGGGCCGGTACAGGCATTACTGCTGTCGCGACTCTACACCCAACTCATCCCACACCGACTCTGCCATGTGGAAGGTGGCATTGGCCGCCGGAATGCCGCAATAGATCGCGCTCTGCATCAGCACTTCCTTGATCTCCTCGCGGGTCACGCCGTTGTTGGCCGCCGCACGCAGGTGCAACTTCAACTCGTCGTTGCGGTTCATGCCGATCAGCATGGCAATGGTGATCAGGCTGCGGGTGTGCCGCGGCAGGCCCGGGCGGGTCCAGATGTCACCCCAGGCGTGGCGGGTGATCATTTCCTGGAACTCGCCATTGAAGTCGTTGAGCTTCTCCAGGCTGCGGTCGACGTGGGCATCGCCAAGCACCGCGCGGCGCACTTGCATGCCGGCGTCGTAACGTTGTTTCTCGTCCATGGCGGTGTCCTCAGTGAGCCAGCAGGAAGTCGAGCACGCGGCAGCTGAACGCCTCACCAATCTCGACGTTGGACAGGTGCGCCGCCGGGAAGTCGACGTACTCGGCACCGGCAATACCGGCCTGCATGAAGCGGCCATGCTCCGGGGTGGTGACCACGTCCTCGGTACCCGCCACAATCAGCGCCGGCACCTGGATACGGCCCAGTTGTTCACGGTAATCGGCATCACGCACTGCGGCGCAGTTACCGGCGTAGCCCTGCGGGCTGGTGTGCGCCAGCATCTGGCAGATGCGTTGGGCCTGCTCTGCGTGGGCCTGGGCAAAGCCTGGCGTGAACCAGCGGGCGATCGAGGCATCGCGCAGGTCGACCATGGCCTGCTGGCCGCCCTTGAGCACGGTGTCGATACGGGTGTTCCACACCTCGTCGTTGGCGATCTTGGCGGCGGTGTTGCACAGGGTCAGGCTGTGCAGGCGGTCGCCGGCGTTGATACCCAGCCACTGGCCGATCAGGCCACCCATCGACAGGCCGACGAAGTGGGCCTTCTGAATGTCCAGGCCATCGAGCAGGGCCAGTACGTCGCGGCCCAGCTGGTCGATGCTGTACGGGCCTTCAGTGACCAGCGATGCGCCGTGGCCACGGGTGTCGTAGCGCAGCACACGGAAGTGCTGGCTCCACAGCGGCATCTGGGTGTCCCACATGCCCAGGTCGGTACCCAGCGAGTTGGAAAGGACCAGCACCGGGGCGTTTTCCGGGCCATCGATTTGGTAGTTCAAAACGCCATCGGCCAGTTGCAAATGCGCCACAGCGGTCTCCTTCAGGCAGTGAAACGTTGATGTTCGGATACGGCCCGCGCCACCCAGACCCGGGCCTGGCCCAGGTAATGGGCAGGGTCGAGCAGGCGATCGAGTTCTTCAGCCGACAGTTCGGCACTGACCTGCGGTTCATCACCCAGCACGGCACGCAGATGGCGCTGTTCGGCAACGGCACGCTGGCAGCATTGTTCCAGCAGGTGGTGGGCGCGGTCACGGCCCAGGCGCTGGGCGAGGACAATGCTGACCGCCTCGGCCAGCACCAGGCCCTGGGTCAGGTCGAGGTTGCGGCGCATGCGCGCGGCGTCCACCTCCATGCCCTCGGCAATCACCTGGGCCTGGCGCAGGGCGCCGGAGACCAGGCAGCAGATTTCCGGCAGGGTTTCCCACTCGGCATGCCACAGGCCCAGGCTACGTTCGTGTTCCTGGGGCATGGCGCTGAACAGTGTCGATACCAGGCCCGGCACGCGGGTGGCGGCACCGATCAATACGGCAGCGCCCACCGGGTTACGCTTGTGCGGCATGGTCGACGAGCCGCCCTTGCCCGGCGCGGAAGGCTCGAACACCTCCCCCGCCTCGGTTTGCATCAACAGGCTGACATCGCGGCCGAACTTGCCCAGGCTGCCGGCCACCAGGCCTAGCACCGATGCAAACTCCACCAGGCGGTCACGTTGGGTGTGCCAGGGTTGTTCTGGCAGGGTCAGCTTGAGCTGCTCGGCCAGTGCCTCGGCCACCAGCATCGCCTTGCTGCCCAGGGCCGCCAAGCTGCCCGAGGCACCGCCAAACTGCAGCACCAACAAACGTGGGCGCAGTTCCTGCAGGCGCTGACGGTGACGGGTCAAGGCGCCCAGCACCCCGGCCAACTTCATGCCCAAGGTCACCGGGGTCGCGTGCTGCAACCAGGTGCGGCCCACCAACGGTGTATCGGCATGCTTCAAGGCCTGCTGCGACAAGGTTTCGGCCAGCTTGCCAAGGTCGGCTTCGATCAGCGCGAGGGCATCGCGCAACTGGAGCACCAAACCACTGTCCATGGCGTCCTGGCTGGTGGCGCCCAGGTGCACGTAGCGCTCGGCCTCCGGCACGCCAGTGGCGATCACCTTGCCCAACGCCTTCACCAGCGGGATTGCCGAGTTGCCGGCTGAGGCGATGGCATTGGCCAACGCGCCAACGTCATAGCGCTCGGCCTGGCATGCGGCCTCGATGGCCGGCACGGCACTGTGCGGGACCAGGCCGGCAGCGGCTTCGGCACGGGCCAGCGCCGCCTCGAAATCGAGCATGCCCTGCAGGCGGCCACGGTCAGAGAAAATCTCGCGCATGGCCGGCGCGGTGAAATAGGCGTCGAACAGTTGGTTGCTCATGCAGCGTCCTTAGTGGTCATGGTGCAGGTACTCGGCCTGTTTCGGCAGGCGCAGGCTGAACAGGAAGGCAATCGCCATCATCGCGGTCACGTACCAGTAGAAGGTATTTTCCATGCCCAGGGTCTTCAACCCCAGGGCCACGTATTCGGCCGAACCGCCGAAGGCCGCGTTGGCCACCGCATAGGCCAGGCCCACACCCAGCGCGCGTACCTGCGGCGGGAACATCTCGGCCTTCACCAGGCCGCTGATCGAGGTGTAGAAACTGACAATGCACAGTGCCAGGGTAATCAGCACGAAGGCCATGAACGGGCTGGTCACGGTTTTCAGCGCCATCAGCAGCGGCACGGTGAACAGCGTGCCCAGGGCGCCGAACAGCAGCATCGAGTTACGCCGACCAATGCGGTCGGACAGCATGCCGAAGAACGGCTGCAACACCATGAACAGGAACAGCGCACCGGTCATCACGTAGCTGGCGTTCTTCGCCGTCATGCCGGCCGTGTTCACCAGGTACTTCTGCATGTAGGTGGTGAAGGTGTAGAAGATCAGCGAGCCGCCTGCGGTGTAGCCCAGTACTGTGATGAACGCCGCCGTGTGGTTGCGGAACAAGCCGCCGATCGAGCCGGCATCCTTGTCGTTGCGGGTTTCGGCGCTGCTGGTTTCGTGCAGCGAACGGCGCAGCATCAGCGAGATCAGCGCAGCGATGGCACCCACCACGAACGGGATGCGCCAGCCCCAGGCGCGCAGTTCATCTTCGGTCAGCAGTTGCTGCAATATCACCACCACCAGTACCGCCAGCAACTGGCCGCCGATCAGGGTCACGTACTGGAACGAGGCAAAGAAGCCGCGCTGGCCGCGCAGGGCCACCTCGCTCATGTAGGTAGCGGTGGTGCCGTACTCGCCACCCACCGACAGGCCCTGGATCAGGCGCGCCAGCAACAGCAGCGCCGGGGCCCAGGTGCCAATGCTGGCGTAGGTGGGCAGGCAGGCGATCATCAGCGAGCCGAAGCACATCATCAGCACCGAGATCATCAGGGAGTTCTTGCGACCATGGCGGTCAGCGAGGCGGCCGAAGATCCAGCCACCAATGGGGCGCATCAGGAAGCCTGCGGCGAATACGCCCGCCGTGTTCAACAGCTGCACGGTAGGGTCGTCGGAGGGGAAGAAGGCCGGGGCGAAGTAGATGGCGCAGAAGGCGTAGACATAGAAGTCGAACCATTCCACCAGGTTGCCCGAAGAAGCACCAACGATAGCGAAGATGCGTTTGCTGCGCTCTTCGCCGGTGTAATAGGTTGAGGTCATGGTGAAATTACTCCTGAAGGGTCACAGGTAATTCTAGACACACCTGGTAACACCTCGTTCCGCTTTGAGGCTGGCAACTGGCCTTGGGTCGTAAGTGCCGGCCTCTTCGCGGGACAAGCCCGCTCCCACAGGTTCCCGTTGTGCAGTGGGCAACGATCATCCTGTGGGAGCGGGTTTGTCCCGCGAAGAGGCCGGTACAGGTCAAACCCGTTCGATAGCCAGCGCCAAGCCTTGGCCAACGCCCACACACATGGTCGCCAGGCCTTTACGCCTACCGCTCTTCTCCAGCTGGTGCAGCGCCGTCAGTACCAGGCGCGCACCACTCATGCCCAGCGGGTGGCCCAGGGCGATTGCGCCGCCATTCGGGTTTACCTGCGGCGCATCGTCGGCCACCCCCAGCTCGCGCAGCACCGCCAAACCTTGGCTGGCGAACGCTTCGTTAAGCTCGATCACATCGAAGTCATTTACCGCCACACCCAGGCGCTCGGTCAGCTTGCGCACCGCCGGCACCGGGCCGATGCCCATCACCCGTGGTGCAACGCCGCCACTGGCCATGCCGAGCACACGGGCACGCGGTGTCAGGCCATGTTTCTTCACCGCTTCGGCCGAGGCCAGGATCAACGCAGCGGCACCGTCATTCACGCCCGAGGCGTTGCCGGCAGTGACAGTCTTGTCCGGGCCGTTGACCGGTTTGAGCCTGGTCAGCGCTTCGAGGGTGGTTTCCGGGCGCAGGTGCTCGTCACGCTCGACGATGATCTCGCCTTTCTTATGGGCAATACGCACCGGCACGATTTCTTCGGCGAAAAAGCCGGCGGCCTGTGCGGCGGCGGCCTTCTGCTGGCTGCGCAGGGCGAAGGCGTCCTGGTCAGCGCGCGAAACCTGGTAATCGTCAGCCACGTTGTCAGCGGTTTCCGGCATGGAATCCACGCCGTACTGGCGCTTCATCAGCGGGTTGATGAAACGCCAGCCAATGGTGGTGTCTTCCAGCTTCATGTTGCGCGAATAGCCGCTTTCGGCCTTGCCCATGACGAACGGCGCACGCGACATCGACTCGACGCCGCCGGCAATCGCCAGCTCCATTTCACCGCTGGCGATAGCGCGGAAGGCGGTGCCGATGGCATCCATGCCCGAGGCGCACAGGCGGTTCAGGGTCACACCGGGGATGCTCTCTGGCAGGCCCGCCAGCAGCAGCGCCATGCGTGCCACGTTGCGGTTGTCTTCACCAGCCTGGTTGGCGCAGCCGAAGAACACCTCGTCAACCTGGTCCCATTGCACGCTGGGGTTACGCTCGATCAGCGCTTTCAGCGGCACAGCGGCCAGGTCGTCGGCCCGCACACCGGCCAAGGCACCGCCAAAGCGGCCGATCGGGGTACGGATGGCGTCACAGATGAATACGTCGCGCATTAAGCTTCTCCTGCGGTACGGGCTTCGAGGTCACGCAGGGCGGACGGCTCGACTTCAGTGGTTCGGGGGTGGTCTGCTGGAGGCTACTGGTCAGGGTGCTTCAGTAAGCTCAGATTAAGGAGAGTGGCAGCTCGCTTACAATCCGATAATCGACTATTTGGGCGATTATCGAACTATTTGTTAGATTCCTATCTACCCCCTTCACTGCCTGTACGGGCTTCATCCGGCAAGCCAGCTCCCACAATAACTGCACAAGTCTCAAAGGGTGCGCTGTACCTGTGGGAGCTAGCTTGCCGGCGATGAGGCCGTTGCGTCAGGTCGCGTCCGCGTGGCTTACCAGCCCCTTCACGATCACGCCCACAGTCGCCAGCGCCGCCGGCACCAGCAGCGCCGTCAGCACCTGCTCGAAGTTCCAGCCAAGGCCCAGCAACGTCGCGCCACTCCAGGCCCCGAGAATCGCGCCAAAGCGGCCGATGCCCAGCATCCACGATACACCCGTGGCACGGCCCTGGGTCGGGTAGAAGCGTGCCGCCAGCGATGGCATTGCCGACTGCGCGCCGTTCACGCACATGCCGGCGACCAGCACCAGCGTAGCCAGCACGGTAATGTTGCCCAGGCTCTGCCCTACGGCGTAGGCGAACACGCCGGCCAGCAGGTAGAAAATGCCGATCACCTTGTGCGGGTTGAAGCGGTCCATGGCCCAACCCACAAAAACCGCACTCAGCACACCACCGAACTGGAACAACGCGCCGATGAACGCGGCCTGCTCCATGCTCGCGCCACTGTCGCGCATCAGGGTTGGCAACCAGCTGGTCAGCAGGTAGACGATCACCAGCCCCATGAAGTAGGTCAGCCACAGCAGCACCGTGCCCAGGCCATAGGTGCCCGAGAAGATCACCGCGAACACGTTGCGGGCGGCCACGGCCTTTTGTTCCGGCACGCTGAAGCTACCTGCCTCGGCCACCACCTGCGGCGCAATCGGCGACAGGGTCTTGCGAATCTTGTCGGTACCACGGTTGCGTACCACCAGGAAGCGTGCCGACTCCGGCAGCCAGACCATCAGCACCAATGCCAGCAACAGCGGCAGCACGCCACCAATCACCAGCAGGCTATGCCAGCCGTAGGCAGGGATCATTTTGGCGGAAATGAAGCCACCACCGGCCATGCCCAGGTTAAAACCGCAGAACATGCTGGTTACCAGTAGCGACTTCAGGCGCTCCGGTGTGTATTCGGACAGTAACGTGGTGGCATTGGGCATGCCGGCGCCAAGGCCCAGGCCGGTCAGGAAACGCAGTACCAGCAACTGGTCGACGTTGGTGGCATAGGCCGAGGCCAGGCTAAAGCCGCCAAACACCAGTACCGCGCCCACCAGCACGCCCTTGCGGCCGAAACGGTCGGCCAACGGCCCGGAGCCCAGAGCGCCGAACACCATGCCGATCAAGGCAGCACTCATGACCGGGCCAAGGCTGGCGCGGTCGATACCCCACTCCTGCGACAGGGCCGGGGCGATGAAGCCCATGGCAGCAGTATCCAGGCCGTCAAGGAAGACGATCAGAAAGCACAACAGCACGACCCGCCACTGATAGCGAGACAACGGCTGCTGATTGATGAACGACTGAACGTCGAGGCTTTTGCCGACGTTGGATTGCGCTTGGTTCATTGTTGTTATCCAGAATGAGGGGCACAGCCAGGCCACTGCACACGGTTTACCGGTACAAATTGGCAATGATTGGGGGTATGGCCTGTGTCAGCCTGGATACAACTGGACTGCGTGCGGGTGCGGCCGCGGCAGCGAAGGGACAGTATGCATGGTAAGTGCCTCTTATGTTTTTCTTGTTCGGTCGGCACAGCCGACCGTTGCGAGAGACATTAATCAGCGGGCGCAGGTGAAGCAATTCACCGGGAGCGACACTGTGCGTTTATCGCACAGGAAACGGTTTTGCCTGTTCAATATTTGAATGGGGGCGCTGTGCGCCCCAATCGCCGGCAAGCCAGCTCCCACAGGTGGTGTACAGGTTTCAGGCCTTGTGCTTTACCTGTGGGAGTTCGGCTTGCCGACGATTGGGCCTCACAGCGGCCCAGGCAATCTCAACCAAACAACTGATGGCAAAGGTCGCGACTGGCCGCCAGCAAAATCGGCAGGAAGCGCTGCTCCAGTTCGCTGCGCGTCACCCGCCCAACGTGGGTACTCACGTTCAACGCCGCCAGCACCTGCCCCGAAGCGTCATACACCGGCACCGCAATCGAGCGCAGCCCCTGCTCCAGCTCCTGGTCCACCACGCACCAGCCTTGGGCGCGCACCTGCTGGATGCAGGCGAACAATGATTCAGGGTCGTGCAGGGTACGGCTGGTGCGCGCCTTCAGGTCGGCACGGTCCAGGTACTCACGCAGGCTGGTGTCGTCCAGGGCCGCCAGCAGGATACGCCCCATCGACGTGCAATAGGCCGGCAGCCGCCCGCCCACCGACAGGTCAACCGAAATCAGCCGCTCCACCGTGGCCGAACGGGCTATATAAAGGATGTCATCACCTTCAAGGGTGGCCATGTTGGCCGCCTCGTGCAGCTGGTCGCTGATGCGGTCCAGGTAAGGCTGGGCCGAAATGGCCAGTGGCGTCGATGACAGGTAGGCATGCCCCAGCGTCAGCACCTTGGGCAGCAGTGAGTAGGTACGCCCGTCTGTGGTGGCATACCCCAGTTTGATCAGCGTATGCAGACACCGGCGCACCGCTGCGCGGGGAATTTCCGTGCGGTGGCTGATCTGGGCGATGGTCAGGTGGCGCTTGCGCTCCTGGAAGGCCTGGATCACCGCCAGGCCACGGGCCAGGGAGGTCATGAAGTCCGGGTCGCCGGTAAAAGCCTGAATGCGCTTGGCCGGGGAGGCCACGATCGGCGGTGCCATGGCAGCCGAAGCAGGTCGTGCCGCCTCCGGGTTGGCGGAATCGTTGCCCTGGGTTTCGTCACTCATCGCACACCTCAAAAAAAACGCCGGTTCGTGCGATTATCGAACAAACGGCCGATAATCGCAATTGACCGCCGACACGTTTGCTTATACATTTCTCCTGCCACTTGTGGCTTCTTTGGAGAGACTGGTCAGGTACCCACCGTAGAAGTCCCCAGGCAACGGCCTCGCCTTTGGCGAGGCCGTTTTTCATTCCCGCCCCGCCCTCGACATTGCGGCGAACTTTTATCCGCCAAGCCTTTCAAACTTGTACGAAAGGTCGAAATTGTTTATAGGCACATTTCACAACTTGCGTCAGAGGGTGTCAGGGTTGGGTAAATAACCCTGTTCGGCGAATTATCGGTTGCTATAATCGGTTGCGTAGGCCCCGACGTTACTGCGGTAACGAACCTTCCGCTGTATCAAACTGTTGCGGCCGGCAAAGCCTGTGCATGCTGCACAGCACCTAACTATTAGTCATTACACTTCATTCAGGTACTGCATGTGACGAAAGATGAACTGCGCGCAGAACTCGAGCGCCAGGCTGAACGTTACAAGGATGTTTACGGTGGCGAAGTCACCACTTACGCCGCCCAACCGGATCCGGAACGCAAACCTTGGCGCAAACGTGCCAGCGTGCGCGACCAATCGTTCAGCCAGGAACTGGAACGGATGGAAAAGGAACTGCGCAGCGATACGCCCTGACCCACAGGGCCACGCGAGCGCGTCGTCGCCCGGCCAGCCCGGGCGCGGTCGATCTTTACCGCCAGGCCGAAGGTGAAATGGAATTTCACAAATTTCATACAACCGTTTGAACGACAGCGAAACGGCTTCAACACAGCTTTTATGCCTGGTTTCACTGACTTTTGCGCTTTTTAGGCGACATTTTCCTACGTCGATACGTCTCCACGCGAGCTGCATCATCGCCATGAAGATTGCCATCGGTCTATAGCAGGTGCATCGATTGCCAAGGTTTTCTGGCATAATCCCGCCCCCCTATGACCGCCAGACAACCTTCATGATCGATTTATTCAGCGGACTGGATGCCTGGGTGTTGGTGAGCCTGCTGCTCGCCTTGACCTTCGTGCTCGCCTTCGAGTTCATCAATGGCTTTCATGACACCGCAAACGCGGTAGCAACCGTCATCTATACCAAAGCCATGCCACCGCACCTCGCCGTCTTCTTCTCCGGCGTGTTCAACTTCCTTGGCGTTCTGCTCGGTGGTGTCGGGGTGGCCTATGCCATCGTTCACCTGTTGCCGGTAGAGCTGCTGATCAATGTGAACACCGGGCACGGCCTGGCCATGGTCTTCTCGCTGTTGGCTGCGGCCATCACCTGGAACCTTGGCACCTGGTACTTTGGTATTCCCGCGTCCAGCTCGCACACGCTGATCGGCTCCATTCTGGGTGTCGGCCTGGCCAACGCGCTGATCAACGACATCCCGCTGGGCGACGGCGTCAACTGGCAGAAGGCGATCGACATCGCCATGTCGCTGGTGGTCTCGCCGATGGCTGGCTTCGCTGTTGCCGCCCTGGTCCTGATCGGCCTGAAATGGTGGCGCCCGCTGTCGAAGATGCACAAAACCCCTGACCAGCGTCGCAAGCTCGACGACAAGAAGCACCCGCCGTTCTGGAACCGTCTGGTCCTGGTGGTTTCCGCCATGGGCGTAAGCTTCGTGCACGGCTCCAACGACGGCCAGAAAGGCATCGGCCTGATCATGCTGGTGCTGATCGGCATCGTCCCGGCCAAGTTCGTCCTCGACCTGAACAGCACCACCTACCAGATCGAGCGCACCCGCGACGCCACCCTGCACATGAGCCAGTTCTACCAGCGCAACGCCGCCACACTGGGCGAGTTCCTGGCACTGGGCAAGGCCAAGGCCAGCGACCTGCCGGAGCAGTTCAGCTGCAACCCACAGCAGACCGAGCCGACCATTGCCGCCCTGCAAACCTCGCTGCAAGGCGTGACCGACTACCACAGCCTGGACGCCGACAAGCGCGTTGAAGTGCGCCGCTACTTGTTGTGCCTGGATGACACGGCGAAGAAAGTAGGCAAGCTGCCAGGCCTGGACGCCCGTGAAAAGGCCGACCTGGAAAAGCTGCGCAAAGACCTTACCGCCACCACTGAATACGCCCCGTTCTGGGTGATCGTGGCCGTCGCCCTGGCCTTGGGCCTGGGCACCATGGTGGGCTGGAAGCGTGTGGTGCTGACCGTAGGCGAGAAGATCGGCAAGCAAGGCATGACCTATGCCCAGGGCATGTCGGCACAAATCACCGCAGCCTGCGCCATCGGCCTGGCCAACGTGTTCGCCCTGCCGGTATCGACTACCCACGTACTGTCGTCCGGCGTTGCCGGCACCATGGTCGCCAACAAAAGTGGCCTGCAAGGCGGCACCGTCAAGACCATCCTGATGGCCTGGGTGCTCACCCTGCCAGCCTCGATGGGCCTGGCGGCCGGCCTGTTCTGGCTGGCGTCCAAAGCCATTGGCTGAGCGACACCGCAAATAGAAAAAGGCGCCTCCGGGGGCGCCTTTTTTCATGTCTGTGAAAAACCGCTTCTTGTAGGAGGGGCCCGTGCTAGCCAAGAGGGTCACTACTTTTTCTTGCCCCCCAACAACGACCCCATCAACCCACGCACCAACTGCCGCCCCAGCTGATTAGCTGCCTGGCGCACCGCCGATTTGATCGCCTGCCCCGCCGCACTCTGCAGGAATTCACCGGCTTTGTCGGCAAAGCTCTCTTCATCCGCCTTCGGTTGCGGCGCCGGCTCTACCGCCTCACCTTTACGCTGGGTGAGCATTTCATAGGCCGATTCACGGTCCACCGGCTTGTCATAGCGCCCGGCCAACGGCGAAGCCGTAATCAGCGCACTGCGCTCAGCCGCACTCAACGGCCCGATCCGCGACTGCGGCGGTGCCACCAGCACCCGCTGAACCATGGCCGGCGTGCCCTTCTCTTCCAGCGTTCCCACCAACGCCTCGCCAATCCCGAGTTCGGTCAGCACCGCCAGGGTGTCGAATGCCGGGTTGGGGCGAAAGCCATCAGCCACGGCGCGCAGCGACTTCTGCTCCTTGGCAGTAAACGCCCGCAAGCCGTGCTGAATGCGCAAACCCAGCTGGGCCAACACCGCATCTGGCAAATCGCCAGGCGACTGGGTAACGAAGTACACGCCAACCCCCTTGGAGCGGATCAGCCGCACTACTTGCTCCAGGCGCTCCTGCAGCGCTTTGGGTGTACCGTTGAACAGCAGGTGCGCCTCATCGAAAAACAACGCCAGCACCGGTTTGTCGGCATCGCCGCGTTCAGGCAGCTGTTCGAACAACTCCGCCAGCAGCCACAACAGGAAGGTCGCGTACACCTTGGGGGCTTCATGCACCAGCCGGCTGGCATCGAGCAGGTGGATCCGGCCGCGGCCATCCGGGTCCGGGCGTAGCAGGTCTTCCAGCTGCAATGCCGGCTCGCCGAACAACGCCTCGGCGCCCTGTTGCTCCAGCGTCGCCAGCCGGCGCAGCAGGGCCTGGGTGGATGCCGTGGTCATCAGCGCACTGTCTTCACCGAGCAGTAGCGGGTTGTCCTTCAGGTGCGCGAGCAGCGCCTTGAGGTCCTTGAGGTCCAGCAACAACAGGCCCTCACGGTCGGCCACCTTGAACGCGGCATACAGCGCCGCCTGCTGGCTGTCGGTCAGTTCCAGCAAGTTGCCCAGCAGCAACGGCCCCATCTCGCTAAGGGTGGTGCGCAGCGGGTGGCCAGACTGCCCGGCGATATCCCACACGCTGACCGGGTAGCCCCGCGGCGTATGCGCCAGCCATGGCATGCCGGCAATACGCTCGGCGACCTTGCCCTGCGGCGCACCGGCAGCGCCCAAACCGCAGAGGTCGCCTTTGACATCGGCGGCGAACACTGCCACCCCGGCATCACTGAACACCTCCGCCAGCCGCTGCAGGGTGACGGTCTTGCCAGTCCCCGTCGCCCCTGCCACCAGGCCGTGGCGGTTGGCCAGCCGCATTGCTTGCCCGACGGGCTGGCCATCAGGGCCTGCGCCTACAACGATGGTGGAATTTTCCGACATCTCTTAATCCTCTGCTCAAGCTTTAGCTTAATTCGGCCGATACCTTTGGGTCATATTCGCCTTAATAGAGAGGAACAACCGAAAAGGGACTTTTCGGGATGTTGCACTGCCTTGCGGCTCTACGCGTGCGAACGCCTGATATAAAACCTTAGCGGAACCGATTACGCCATGAACAAAAGCCTTCGTTTCAGCCACAAGATTCTTTTGGCGGCTTCACTGATCGTGATACTCGCCTTCAGCCTTTTCACCCTCTACAACGATTACCTCCAGCGTAATGCGATCCGCGAGGACCTGGAAAACTATCTGGCTGAAATGGGCACCTCCACTTCGACCAACATCCGCAACCTGTTCGAAGGGCGTATCAAACTGGTGGAAAACCTGGCGCAGAACATTGCCCAGAGCCCGGCTAATGCTGAAACCCTCATGGGCCAGAATGCGCTGATTTCCAGTTTCCTCACTGTTTACCTGGGCAAGGTCGATGGCGGCTTCAGCGTGCGCCCAGATTCGAAAATGCCCGATGGCTATGACCCGCGCACCCGGCCCTGGTACAGAGATGGCATGAATGCCAGCGGGGCAACCCTGACCGAGCCGTACATCGACATGACCACCAACAAGATGGTCATCGGCATCCTCAGCAAGGTCTCCAGCAGTGTCGGCGTGGTGGGCGGCGACCTGGCACTGGACGGCCTGGTGCAAATCATCAACTCGCTGAACTTCGGTGGCATGGGCTACGCCTTCCTGGTCAACGACCAGGGCAAGATTCTGGTGCACCCGGACAAAGACCTGGTGATGAAGTCGCTGTCGGACCTGTTCCCGCAACACACCCCGAAGCTTTCCAGCGAGCTGACCGAAGTGCAGAGCGATGGCCAGGCCCGCTTGCTGAGCTTCACCCCGATCAGCGGCCTGCCGTCGGCCAACTGGTACATCGGCCTGTCGGTGGACAAGGACAAGGCCTTCTCGATGCTCAGCACCTTCCGCACCTCGGCGGTGATCGCCACGGTCGTGGCGGTGGTGATCATCATCGGCCTGCTTGGCCTGCTGATCCGCGTACTGATGCAGCCGTTGCACACCATGACCCGTGCCATGGAAGACATCGCCGAAGGTGAAGGCGACCTGACCAAGCGCCTGCGCATTCACAACCACGACGAATTCGGCATCCTCGGCAACGCCTTCAACCGCTTCGTCGAGCGCATCCATGGCAGCATCCGCGAAGTGTCCTCGGCCACCGAGCAGGTCAACGAAGTCGCCTTGCGGGTGATCAGCGCCTCGAATTCGTCGATGACCAACTCCGACGAGCAGTCCAACCGCACCAACAGCGTGGCCGCCGCCATCAACGAGCTGGGCGCCGCCGCCCAGGAAATTGCCGGTAACGCCGCCCAGGCTTCGCAGCACGCCAGCTCCGCACGCCTGCTGGCCGAAGAAGGCCAGCAAGTGGTCGAGCGCAACATTGCCGCGATGAACCGCCTGTCGGACCTGATCGTCACCTCCAGCGAGCACATCGAAACCCTGAACAGCAAGACCGTGAACATCGGCCAGATCCTTGAAGTGATCACCAGCATCTCCCAGCAGACCAACCTGCTGGCGCTGAACGCCGCCATCGAAGCGGCCCGCGCCGGTGAAGCCGGGCGTGGTTTTGCCGTGGTTGCCGATGAAGTGCGCAACCTGGCACACCGCACCCAGGAGTCGGCGCAGCAGGTGCAGACCATGATCGAAGAACTGCAGGTGGGCGCCCGCGATTCGGTCGAGACCATGGACCAGAGCCAGCGTCACAGCCAGGACAGCGTGCAGATCGCCAACCAGGCCGGTGAGCGCCTGGACAGCGTGACTGTGCGCATCGGCGAGATCGACGGCATGAACCAGTCGGTCGCCACCGCCACGGAGGAGCAGACCGCCGTGGTCGAGGCAATCAACATGGACATCAACGAAATCAACATGCTCAACCAGGAAGGTGTGGAGAACTTGCAAGCGACCTTGCGGGCGTGCTCCGACCTGGAGAAGCAGGCTGGCCGCCTGAAGCATCTGGTGGGCAGTTTCCGTATCTGACAGTCAGGCCGAGTCGCTTGCTTCGCGGGTAAACCCGCTCCTACCGGTTTACGTTATCCCCTGTAGGAGCGGGTTTACCCGCGAACAAGCCAGCACCACTCTCCAGCGTTACACCGCCACCCAACTCCGATCGAACAAACTATTCTTCTGAAAGGTCAACCTTTAGGCGCGTCATCGCCGGCAAGTTACCGCTTGATGACACACCCGAAGACGATCCCGGAGGGATGCTGATCGTGCACATCGCCGACATCACCATGTTCTACGCCCCGGCCAGCGGTGGCGTACGTACCTATCTTGATGCCAAACATCACCGTCTCGAAGCCATCCAGGGTGTACGCCACAGCCTGTTGATTCCCGGTGCCAGCGCCCACAACGCCGATGGTATCTACCACGTGCCGGCGCCCCCCTTGCCGTTCGGCAAAGGCTATCGCTTTCCGGTACGCCTGGCCCCCTGGTGCAAGACACTGCGCACGCTCAAGCCCGACCTTATCGAAGTCGGCGACCCCTACCTGACGGCCTGGGCGGCGCTGGAGGCGCGGCGCCAGCTCGACGTGCCGGTCATCGGTTTCTATCATTCGGACCTGCCGTTGCTGGTCAGCAACCGCATGGGCAACTGGTTTAAGCCGAATGTAGAGGCCTATGTCAGCAAGCTGTACGGCAATTTCGACCGGGTGCTGGCCCCCAGCCAGGTCATGGCCGACAAGCTGCGCCGCCTGGGTGTGCGTGACGTGCACGTACAGCGCCTTGGCGTAGACCTGGCCACCTTCAACCCCGCACGGCGCGACCCACGCCTGCGCGCCGAACTGGGCATTGCCGACACCAGCCGCCTGCTGATCTATGCCGGCCGAGGCTCGCGGGAAAAGAACCTGCCGGTGCTGCTCGACTGCATACAACAGCTTGGCAGCCCCTACCATTTGTTGCTGGTGGGCTCGAACATGCCGGCCAACGTGCCGAACAACGTCAGCGTGATCGACCACTTCTGCCCTGCCCCAGAGGTCGCGCGGTTCATGGCCAGCGCCGACCTGCTGGTGCATGCGGGCGATCAGGAAACCTTCGGCCTGGTCATTCTCGAAGCCATGGCCAGCGCCACACCGGTGGTAGCCGTGCGCGCCGGTGCCTTTGGCGAAATCATCAACGAACAGTGCGGCCGCCTGTGCGCGCCCAACGATGGCCGCGCCATGGCAGCGGCCGTACGCGAGGCGTTCGAGGCCGGTACACGCAAACTCGGTGTGCAGGCCCGGCACCACGTGGAGCAGCACTACGCGTGGGACAACGTGGTCAACGGCCTGCTGCAGCACTACCAGGCCGTGCTGGGTCACCAGCCACAGGTACGCGCCCATGCTTGAGCCACTGCCGCCATCGCGCAGCCTGATGCTGGTGCTGCACGATGTCGCGCCCGAGACCTGGCCCGACTACCAGCCCTTTGTCCAGGCCGTCGACGCCATCGGCGGCGTACCCATGACCTGGCTGGTGGTGCCGGACTTTCACCAGCGCAACCCGCTGCTGCGCTCACCGGCTTTCTGCCGCCTACTGGAACGGCGCCTGGCCCAAGGAGACGAGCTGGCCCTGCACGGCTATTACCATGCCGACAATGGCCCGCCACCCCGTACGCCCGGTGAATACTTCATGCGCCGCATCTACACCCATGAAGGCGAGTTCTTCGGCCTCGACCGGCAACAGGCGTTGCAGCGCCTGGAGCACGGCCTGGCGCTGTTCGACCAGCAGGGTTGGCCGGTGGCAGGCTTCGTCGCGCCGGCCTGGTTGATGAGCGAAGGCACCCGCCAGGCGCTGCGCAGCCTGCCGCTGCGTTACACCAGCACGCCGCAGCACCTGTACCGCCTGCCCGACTTCACGGCCATCAAGGCACCGGGGCTGGTGTGGAGCGCCCGCAGTGCCTGGCGCCGTGGGATGTCGCGGGTACTGTGCGACTGGCAATGCCGGCGCTGGCACAACGCCGAGACGCTGCGCCTGGGCCTGCACCCGGTGGACATGCGCCATCGCACCTCCCGCGAGTACTGGCTGAACACCTTGCGCACCCTGCTGGCACAAGGCCGTGAGCCACTGACCAAATCGGCCTGGCTGGACCGCCAGGCGAACGCATGAACCGCCTGGCCTGGCTTGGCCTGGCACTGCTCGGCGCGGTGCTGGTACCCACCCTGCTGGGTGGCAGCGAGCTGCTGCCCAGGCTGAAAGGCTTCGAGCCCGGCCTGCTGCTGACGCTGTTGGGCATGATCCTGCTGTGCTGGGTGATCAATGCCATCCGCCTGCGCCTGCTGCTCGGCCAGCAAGGTGAAAGGCTTGGGCGCATGCGTAGCCTGGGCGTGGTGATGGCCACCGAATTCGCCATTTGCACCACGCCCGGCGGTAGCGGCGGCCCGTTGACCCTCATGGCTCTGCTTGCGCGTGAACGCATCGGCCCGGCGCACAGTGGCGCCGTGTTCGCCATGGACCAGCTCAACGACTTGCTGTTCTTCTTCTGCGCCATGCTGGCGATTGCCGGCTATGCGCTGTTCCACAGCCTGGGTCGCAGCCAGGAAAGCATGCTACTGGGCAGTGCATTGCTGCTGTGCACGGCGCTGGCCGGGGTAATCGGCCTGATGCGCTATCGACGCGTGGTGATGCGCGTAAATGGCAAGCTGCTGCAGCGGGTGGGCGTCGGCAGGCAGCGCCAACGGCGTTGGGCACGCAAGGTGCTGCATTTCATCGACGCGCTGGCGCAAACCTGGCGCCTGCCCAAACGCACGCTGGCAATGGTGTTCACCTTGACCTGTGCGCACTGGAGCTTGCGCTACAGCGTGTTGTACCTGGTATTGCGCGGGCTGGGCGTGAATTTGGCGTGGATCCCCAGCTTCCTGGTGCAGATGCTGTCACTCAGTGCTGGGCAGTTCAGCCTGCTGCCGGGTGGGGCGGGAGCCGCCGAGCTGACTTCGGCCAGCCTGCTGACGCCACTGGTGGGCAGTTCGACCGCCGCGGCGGCGATCCTGATATGGCGGGCGGTTACTTACTACTTTTATCTGCTCGCGGGTGGGCCGGTGTTCGTGTGCCTGCTGGCGCGTCCGCTGCTGGAGCGCTGGCGGCGTCAGGCGGGTTGAGCTGTTGCCAGAGTTCGGCGGCGCCGGGGAAGTCGGTGCCGTCGGTGTCGGCCAGGGCTTCGGGGTCGTAGCGGGCCAGGCAACCTTCGCCCAGGGTGGGTGGGGGTGAGGCGGTGGGTTGGTTGCGTTGCTTTGCCACTGTAGTACCCCTCAAGATCGCCGGGGGCGCGTTGCGCCCCATCGCGACACAAGGCCGCTCCTACACAAAGCACGGCGTACACCTTGTAGGAGCGGCCTTGCGTCGCGATGGGCTGCGAAGCAGCCCCAAAATCTCACAGCCAACCCGACTGCATCAGTCAAACACCACCGTCTTGTTGCCATGCACAAGCACGCGGTCTTCCAGGTGATAACGCAGGCCACGGGCCAGTACCATCTTCTCCACGTCACGGCCAAAGCGGACCATGTCCTCGATGCTGTCGGCATGGCTGACACGTACCACGTCCTGCTCGATGATCGGGCCGGCGTCCAGCTCTTCGGTGACGTAGTGGCAAGTTGCACCGATCAGCTTCACGCCACGCAGGGACGCCTGGTGATACGGCTTGGCACCCACGAACGAGGGCAGGAAGCTGTGGTGGATGTTGATCACCTTCTCGGCATAATCCCGGCACAGTTGCGGCGGCAGGATTTGCATGTAGCGGGCCAGCACTACCACGTCGGCAGCATGTTCCTCCACCAGGCGCGACACCTCGGCAAACGCCGGGGCCTTGTCCTTGGGGTCGACCGGTACATGGAAGAACGGAATACCGTGCCACTCGACCATGCTGCGCAGGTCGTTGTGGTTGGAGATCACGCAAGGGATCTCGCAGTCCAGCTCGTCGGTGTGCCAGCGGTGCAACAGGTCGGCCAGGCAGTGCGACTCACGGCTGGCCATCAAGACCACGCGCTTTTTCTGCGCCGAGTCGGTCACGCGCCAGGTCATGGAAAACTCTTCAGCGATCGGTGCAAAGGCCTCGCGGAAGGCTTCGATACCAAACGGCAGTGATTCAGCGCGGATTTCATGACGCATGAAGAACCAACCACTCTGCTCATCGGAGTGGTGGCTGGCTTCGTTGATCCAGCCATTGTACAAGGCCAGGAAATTACTGACTTTCGCCACGATGCCTACACGGTCGGGGCAGGCGATCACCAGACGATAGGTGCGCATGAATGAGACTCCAGAACTTCGCAAAGGCGCTCATTCTAGCGGCACACCAGCAAAAACGCAGTATTGATTGCAGCGAGGGCGGCCTGTGTAGCCAGCGCGCTGCACTGCGGGCAATGTCTGACAGACATGACCAACGTCTCGGCGCTTATGTAAATTTTTGTTCACCTGAGAAATATTGTCACAGCTTAATTAACAGTTAACTGCCCAATATTATGTTTACTTGCGAGTATCGGCTGTCTATTATTGCCCCACACATTTCCGAACACGCATTAAGGAACACTCCATGTCCCTGATCAACGAGTACCGCGCTACCGAAGAAGCCATCAAGGAACTTCAGGCCCGCCTGGCCAACCTGTCGCAGGATGACAAGCTGAAGAAAGAACTGGAGTTCGAAGGCAAACTGCGCACCCTGATGGGCGAGTACTCCAAGTCGCTGCGCGACGTGATTGCCCTGCTCGACCCAGAGTCGAAATTGAGCAAAGCACCCCGTGGTGCGGTCAAGGCTGTTGCCACCAAGCGTGCACGCAAGGTCAAGCAATACAAGAACCCGCACAACGGTGAAGTGATCGAAACCAAAGGCGGCAACCACAAGACCCTGAAAGAGTGGAAAGCCACTTGGGGCGGCGACGTGGTTGAAAGCTGGGCTACTCTGCTGGACTGATTGTCCACCTACGCCTTTGCTTGTCGCAAAAGAAAACGCCGGCACATTGCCGGCGTTTTTGTTTGTCTGGCCTTCAGCCAATAGCTAACTGTTGCTGCAATTGCCGGGCATGCAATTGCCAGGCATCCAGCACTCGCCTGCCCGCCTCGTCGGCGCCCTCCCAGGCTTGCTGACGCGCCTGTTCGAAGTCGCCCAGGGTATTCGGCGCGCCCCATTGCGGGTCGCTCAGGCGCTGCTGGCAGAAGCCCTGCCAACGCTGTCGCTCTTCGTGGCTCAAGGTGTCAGGGAAGTTACGTGCCCGATAACGGAACAACAGTTCCGGCAGCCGCGGATCATCGAACATCCAGTGCCCGCTGCCCAACTGTGCAGGGTCCAGCGTACGCACTTGCTCGCACAAGCGCCGGTCGCGATCACCGATAAAACCGTCATACAACTGCTGTTCCGGGTCGTCACTCGGGGCAAAGTCTTCCTTGCCGTAGATGTGCTCCAGCTTGTCTTGCCATTGCGCCTGTTGATTGGCCAACTGTTCGCCGCGCAATTGTAACAACGTCAAGTCGAGGCCCAATCGTTGTTGATCGACCGGGCGCAATACCGACAGCGGCGCCAGTACCGGACAACGATTGATCTGCACCAGTTTCAGCGGAACCGGTAATTCACCTTCGGCCAATTCATCATGTCGGGTGTACAAGCGCTGACGCAGAACTTCAGCACTTTCCCTTAGTAACGGTAGGGTTTCCTGATGCAAGTCGCACACAATCAGTGCATTGCGATTGCGCGGGTGCCAGGCCAGCGGCAATACCACGCCCAGGTAATTTGGCGCCGCCGAAAAGCGCCCGGATATATGTACCAGCGGCTGCAGCAGGCGGACCTGTTCCATCACTTTATGCTTGCTGCGCAACTGGAACAGCCAGTCATACAACTTGGGCTGTTTCTGCCGGATCAGGCGGGCCAGGGCGATGGTTGCCCGCACGTCGGAAAGCGCTTCGTGGGCATGCCCGTGGTCAATGCCATTGGCCTTGCTCAACAGTTCCAGGCGCAGGCTGGTGCGCCCGTCCTGCTGCGGCCATTGAAGACCATCAGGGCGCAAGGCATAGGCGGTGCGCACAATGTCGATCAGGTCCCAGCGGCTGTTGCCGCCCTGCCACTCACGGGCATAGGGGTCGAAAAAATTGCGGTACAGGCTGTAGCGGGTTACTTCGTCATCGAAGCGCAGCGTGTTGTAGCCGGCGCCGCAGGTGCCCGGCTGCGCCAGTTGCGCATGCACCCGGGTCATGAACTCGGCTTCGCACAGGCCCTGTTCGGCCAGCAACTGCGGGGTGATACCGGTCACGAGGCAGGCTGCCGGGTGCGGCAGGATATCGTCCGAAGGCCGGCAATAAAGGCTGATCGGCTCGTCGATCTCGTTGAGGTCGAAGTCGGTGCGCAGGCCGGCCACCTGCAGCGGCCGGTCACAGCGCGGGTTGATGCCGGTGGTTTCGTAGTCGTGCCAGAAAATGCTGGAGGTCACGGGGTCGTCCTGTATCAAGGTCGACCCGATTCTAGCGCGATTCTGCAATGCCAAGGCTCAGGCAGAGGCGTTGGCCGGGCGGAAGCTGAAATAGTCGCGCAGCGAACGGACGAAATCCTCGTACTCGCGCGGTGCCTGCAGCAGCATGAACCCCGAATCGTAATGCCCGGGGGTCTGGTCTTCGCTGCACCACAGGCAGCTGGCAGTGAGATTGACGAACTGGTGGCCGCCGCCGACAAGAGGCATGCGCAACTGCAGCTCGTAATCGGGCCCAACCAGCACGGGTAGCTGGCTGATGACCATCAAGCCGTCTTCGGAGGCATTGCCCAGCTGGCCGATCTCCTGACCGGTAAAGCGGTTGAATACCTTGAGGACACAAGGCAGCTGATGGCGTTCGATATGGCGCTTGTTGAACATGATCGCGAGTGTATTCCGTACCTGGTGCCAGGAATACAAGGTACTGGCGGTTGTTGTAACAGCTGATTTACAGATTAGCGCAGCGCACGCTGCAAATCTCGTGAAATAAACCACACCTTGGTGTTAGCGCCAAGGTGCGGTCGTCACCGGGCTGGCCACAGCTGCTTCGCTGCCGCGCAAGTGGCCTAGTTTTTCCAGCGTCTGCAGACGTGCCTGGGCCCGGTAGGCGTACTCGTTGCGCGGGTACTGCTGAATCAGGTACTGGTAGGTCTGCGCAGCATCCACATACAACGCCTGGCGTTCCAGGCACTGACCACGCAGCAGCGACACCTCGGGGTGGATGAACGGTCGTGCACGGCTGGTGCGGTCGACCTGCGACAGTTCAAGCATGACCCGCGCACAATCGCCACGGTCGTAGGCGCGGTAGGCATTGTTCAGGTGGTGGTCCATGGACCAGCGGGTGCAGCCGGTGGCGCTGACGGCCAGGGCTAAAACGATCAGGGCTCGCATGGGGATCTCCTTTGATGGGAAGTATATCGGCTTGGAGTGGGTTTTCTTCAATCGCGAAATGCAAGCTGCAAGCTGCAAGAAAAAGCAGCGTATGCGCCGCTCGCGCTTTTACTTGTAGCTTGCCGCTTGTAGCTTGCAGCTGCCCTATCCCGGAAGGTCGCAGGTAGTGCAACGGAACAATGACTACAGCGAGATTCAGGAGTAGCCTTTCGCTGCGCTTCACTATAGGAGTCTGTGCATGAGCATCCGCCGTACCAAAATCGTCGCCACCCTTGGCCCCGCCAGCAACTCGCCGGAAGTGATCGAACAGCTGATCCTCGCCGGCCTGGACGTGGCACGCCTGAACTTCTCCCACGGCACTCCGGACGAGCACAAGGCCCGCGCGCGCCTGATTCGTGAGATCGCCGCCAAGAACGGCCGCCATGTTGCACTGCTGGGCGACCTGCAGGGTCCGAAGATCCGCATCGCCAAGTTCGCCAACAAGCGCATCGAATTGAAAATCGGTGACAAATTCACCTTCTCCACCGCCCACCCGCTGACCGAAGGCAACCAGGACATCGTCGGTATCGACTACCCCGACCTGGTCAAGGACTGCGGCGTCGGTGACGAACTGCTGCTCGACGACGGCCGCGTGGTCATGCGCGTCGAAACCGCCACCGCCGATGCCCTGCATTGCGTGGTGATCATTGGTGGCCCGCTGTCGGACCACAAAGGCATCAACCGCAAAGGTGGCGGCCTGACCGCACCGGCCCTGACCGAAAAAGACAAGGCCGACATCAAGCTGGCCGCGGAAATGGACCTGGACTACCTGGCCGTGTCGTTCCCGCGTGACGCCAGCGACATGGAATACGCGCGCAAGCTGCGTGACGAGTCCGGCGGCAGCGCCTGGCTGGTGGCCAAGATCGAACGCGCCGAAGCGGTTGCCGACGACGAGACCCTGGACAAGCTGATCCTTGCCTCCGACGCCGTCATGGTTGCCCGTGGTGACCTGGGCGTGGAAATCGGCGACGCCGAGCTGATCGCCATCCAGAAGAAGATCATCCAGCACGCCCGCCGCAACAACAAGGCGGTGATCGTGGCGACCCAGATGATGGAGTCGATGATCCAGAACCCGATGCCGACCCGTGCCGAAGTGTCCGACGTGGCCAACGCCGTGCTCGACAACACCGACGCGGTGATGCTGTCGGCCGAGAGTGCTGCAGGTTCCTACCCGATCGAAGCCGTACAGGCCATGGCCCGTATCTGCTCGGGCGCCGAAAAGCACCCGACCAGCCAGAAGTCCAGCCACCGCCTGCACACCACCTTCGAGCGCTGCGACGAGAGCATCGCCTTGGCGGCCATATACACCGCCAACCACTTCCCGGGCGTGAAGGCGATCATCGCCCTGACCGAAAGTGGCTACACCCCGCTGATCATGTCGCGCCTGCGTTCGCACGTGCCGATCTACGCGCTGTCGCCGCACCGCGCTACTCAGGCCCGGGCCAACATGTTCCGTGGCGTCTACCCGATTGCCTTCGACCCGGCTTCGCTGCCGGCCGACAAGGTCAGCCAGGCAGCCGTCGACGAACTGCTCAAGCGTGGCCTGGTGGAGCAAGGTGACTGGGTGATCCTGACCAAGGGTGACAGCTACCACACCATTGGTGGCACCAATGGCATGAAGATCCTGCATGTGGGTGATCCGCTGGTCGGTTGATCTGCTGCTCTAATGGGGCCGCTTTGCGGCCCATCGCGACGCAAGGCCGCTCCTACAAGGGTTACGCATTTCCCCTGTAGGAGCGGCCTTGTGTCGCGAAAGGAGGGCGAAGCCCTCCCAGCATTCTCAAACATGCTCAACGAACACATCAGCAAACACCTGCCCCCGCGGCACGCCGGCGATAAACAGCCGCCGGGCAAACCGTTCGACACTCCCCGGCGCACCACACACTAGCGCCACCGTCTGCCGCGATGACGGCCGCAATCCGGCCAGCGCTTCCTCCAGTTGCTCCGCCAGCACCAACTCCACCTTCACCCCTGGCAACTGCAACAGCGGTTCCGCCAGATAGTGCCCGGCCAGGTCCCGCGCCACATGCACAAGCCTGATCTCGCCCCGATGCCCCTGGCGCAATGCCTCGCGCAAGATGCCCCACAGTGGCGCCAGCCCGGTACCCGCTGCCAACAGCCACAGCGGTCGGTCCTGCCAGTCGGGGTCGTAGTGCAACGCGCCACCTCTCAGCTCACCCAGACGCATCTCATCGCCCACCTGCAGCCCACGCGCCTTGTCACAAAAAGCCCCAGGTCGCCGGCAATCGATATGGAACTCAAGCTGATCATCCTCACCCGGCAGGCTGGCCAGCGAATACGGCCGTGCGACTTCGCCAAGCCACAGCACCACATGCTGACCGGCCTGATAGCGCAACGCTCGCCCGGGCTTTAAACGCAATCGCAAGACATCGCCGAACCAGTCCAACCCGCTGATCCTGGCCGGCACGCCATCGCGCCGTGGGTCGAACAGCGCAACCTGCAGGTTCTCGACCACCCGGCACTGGCAGGCCAGGCGCCAGCCCTGGGCATGCTTGTCCAGGGCCAAGGCTTCGGGCAGGGCGTCCAGCGGCTGCCCAGCCTGACAATGCACCAGGCAGGCATGGCAGCTGCCGGCGCGGCAACTGTAGGGCACATTCAGCCCGGCCTCGTTCAGGGCATCGAGCAGGTTGCTGCCGGTCGGCACCGCCCAGCGGCGCTCGCCCACGCAAAGTTCGGGCATGTTCAGCAATATCTCCGGACCAGTGTTGTCATCTGGGGGCGCCTTGCGCCCCATTCGCGGCGCAAGGCCGCTCCCACAAAGGCCGGTGTGAGCGGCCTTGTGTCGCGATCGGGCTGCGCAGCAGCCCCATCGATTTTAAGGCCTGTCACATGAGTCAGCAGCAAAAAGGATGCCTGGCGCCCAACCGACCATGGTCCAGACCACGCGCAGGTGTTTCACGCGGTGAGGCACGCTATACTGCCGCGCCCTTTTGCGTCGGCCATGCTGCCGGCGCGCCTTTGCAAGGCGTTTCGACATGCTGGTCGGCACCGTCGAGCGTCTCTATGAATGTTCCCGTCTTTAAGAGGAGCGCGCTGCATGACCGTGATCAAGCAAGACGACCTGATTCAGAGCGTCGCCGACGCCCTGCAATTCATCTCGTACTACCACCCCGTCGATTTCATCCAGGCCATGCACGAGGCCTATCTGCGTGAAGAGTCGCCCGCTGCGCGCGATTCCATCGCCCAGATCCTGATCAACTCGCGCATGTGCGCCACCGGCCACCGCCCGATCTGCCAGGACACCGGTATCGTCACCGTGTTCGTGCGCGTGGGCATGGACGTACGCTGGGACGGCGCTACCCTGAGCGTCGACGACATGATCAACGAAGGTGTGCGTCGCGCCTATAACCTGCCTGAAAACGTCCTGCGCGCCTCGATCCTGGCCGACCCGGCCGGTGCCCGCAAGAACACCAAGGACAACACCCCGGCAGTGATCCACTACTCCATCGTCCCCGGCGACAAGGTCGAGGTCGATGTCGCAGCCAAGGGCGGCGGCTCGGAGAACAAGTCGAAGATGGCCATGCTGAACCCGTCCGACTCGATCGTCGACTGGGTGCTGAAGACCGTGCCGACCATGGGCGCTGGCTGGTGCCCGCCTGGCATGCTCGGCATCGGCATCGGCGGTACCGCCGAGAAGGCCGCAGTCATGGCCAAGGAAGTGTTGATGGAGTCCATCGACATCCATGAGCTGAAAGCCCGTGGCCCGCAGAACCGCCTGGAAGAAATCCGCCTGGAGCTGTTCGAGAAGGTCAACCAGCTGGGCATTGGTGCCCAGGGCCTGGGTGGCCTGACCACCGTGCTCGACGTCAAGATCATGGACTACCCGACCCACGCCGCCTCGCTGCCGGTGTGCATGATCCCCAACTGCGCCGCCACCCGCCACGCCCATTTCGTGCTCGATGGCTCCGGCCCGGCCGAGCTGGAAGCGCCGTCGCTGGACGCTTACCCGGAAATCGTCTGGGAAGCTGGCCCGAGCGCCCGTCGCGTCAACCTCGACGACATCACCCCGGAAGAAGTCGCAAGCTGGAAGCCAGGCGAAACCATCCTGCTCAACGGCAAGATGCTGACCGGCCGCGACGCCGCGCACAAGCGCATGGTCGAAATGCTCAACCGTGGCGAACAGCTGCCGGTGGACCTGAAAGGCCGCTTCATCTACTACGTCGGCCCGGTCGACCCGGTCGGTGACGAAGTGGTAGGCCCGGCTGGCCCGACCACCGCCACCCGCATGGACAAATTCACCCGCCAGATCCTCGAGCAGACTGGCCTGCTGGGCATGATCGGCAAGTCCGAGCGTGGCCCGACCGCGATCGAAGCGATCAAGGACAACAAGGCCGTGTACCTGATGGCCGTGGGCGGCGCTGCCTACCTGGTGGCCCAGGCCATTCGCAAGTCGAAGGTTCTGGCCTTCGCCGAGCTGGGCATGGAAGCGATCTACGAGTTCGAGGTCAAGGACATGCCGGTAACTGTTGCCGTAGACAGCAACGGTGAGTCGGTACACATCACTGGCCCAGCCCTGTGGCAGAACAAGATTGCCCAGAGCCTGGCCGTTGAAGTGAAGTAAGCCTGATGTAACCGTGTCGCCTGCTTCGCGGGTGAACCCGCTCCCACAGGGACCCCACAGGATTCGAGACCTGTGATGTTGCTGTGGGAGCGGGTTCACCCGCGAAGAGGCCCTCCCTGTTTTCACAGAATCCGGTCAAACTGCTCCGGCCAGTCTCTACGGGCAAACACTTGCCCTTCCTGCCTCACCCGCCGCACCTTCTCAAGATCCACCTCACACACCAGCCACTGGCTGCTCTGCGGGCTCAACGCCTCACTCAACGCCACCACCCCGTCCCCCCGGCATCCCGTGATCCGGCGGCACGAACAACCCTGCCCGCCCGATGTTCTTGTCCAACGCCGGCGACCGCGGCGCCCGCCTCCACCGCTTCACGGATCAAACCGGCAGCTCCTTGGTCCAGAACGACATCAGCTTGTCGGAGCTTTCCGCCTCGTCGAGGTCGCGCCAGGCATAACGGGTGCGCAGCGACGGATCGTGCAGGAAGCCGCGGTTGCGCCAGAAACCGTGCAACGGTTTGTAATCGGCCGGGCGGCGTGGGTGCACGCCTGGCCGCTCTACGGCGCAGAACGCGCAGTAATCGAACTCGGCCAGTTTGTGTGCGTAGGACTCGCGCTCGATGAAAAAGCGCACGCCCAGGCCCTGGCCACGGTACTCCGGCAATACCAGCGATTCACCGAAGTAATACACACTGGCCGGGTCGCGCCCCTGGGCCAGGAATGGCTGCTGGAATTGCGGCGCAACATCCACCAGCGGCAGGCCGGTAGAAGCGCCGATTACCTTGCCGTCGTCCAGCGCCAGCACCACCAGGCTGCGCCCGGAACGGGCATAGCTGGCCAGGTAGTCGGCTTCGTACTCCGGGGTGCCGTCGTACAGGTAGGGAAACTCGCGAAACACCGTTAAGCGCAGGCGAGCGAGGTCATCGATGTAAGGCGCGATAGCGGCGCCGTGCAACAGGCGTATTTCCATGCTTGGCGGTCGTTTTGTCGATGTGGATGACGCGCTCGGCTAAGCCGGGCTTGAGGGGAAACCCTATCATCCGGGGCAACGACCCGCCTTTTCCCTACACGACAGGTATTGTTCCATGACCGCTACCGAACTGGTAAATGCTTACTATGCCGCCTTCAACGCTGGCGACATGCCGGGCTTCCTGGCGCTGCTGAGCGAGGACGTGATCCACGACATCAACCAGGGTGAGCGGCAAATGGGCAAGGCCAGGTTTGCGGCGTTCATGGACAAGATGAACCGCTGCTACCGCGAGCGGCTGGCCGATATCGTGGTGATGCAGAACGCCGAAGGCAGCCGCGCGGCGGCGGAGTTCACCGTACACGGTGAGTACCTGGCCGATGATGAAGGGTTGCCGGCGGCCAACGGGCAGACCTACGTGTTGCCGGCGGGGGCGTTCTTCTACATTCACTGCGGCAAGATTGCCCGGGTGACGAACTACTACAACCTCAATGACTGGGTTGAGCAGGTCGGTTGAGCCTGGCAGAGGTGTATTGCCTGTACTGGCCTTATCGCCGGCAAGCCAGCTCCCACAGGTACTCCACAGGTCTTGAAACCTTCGCTAAACCTGTGGGAGCTGGCTTGCCGGCGATAGGGCCCGGTCAGGCGATACGGGTGCCCAGCACCTTGAGGAAGGCCGCCAGCCACGCCGGGTGCGCTGGCCAGGCCGGTGCGGTCACCAGGTTGCCATCTACATGCGCCTGGTCCACGGCTATGTCGATGAACGTGCCACCCGCCAGCCGCACCTCCGGCGCACACGCCGGGTACGCGCTGCATTCCCGTCCTTCCAGCACCCCGGCCGCCGCCAGCAACTGCGCGCCATGGCACACCGCCGCAATCGGCTTGCCCGCCTGGTCGAACGCGCGCACCAGCTCCAGCACCTTTTCATCCAGGCGCAGGTACTCCGGCGCGCGGCCACCGGGGATCAGCAGCGCGTCGTAACTCTCGGGCCGCACCCGCACAAAGTCGTAGTTCAGGGCAAAGTTGTGCCCAGGTTTTTCGCTGTAGGTCTGTTCACCCTCGAAGTCATGAATCGCGGTACGTACCGTCTGCCCCGCCAGCTTTTCCGGGCACACTGCGTGCACCGTGTGGCCGACCATGCTCAGCGCCTGGAACGGCACCATCGCTTCGTAATCCTCGACATAATCACCCACCAGCATGAGAATTTTCTTCGCCGTCATCGCATCCACTCCTTCCATTGCCCGTGAACAGTCATTGCACGATAGCCGCTATCAGTCACGGCGGTCGAGCACGTTCACTACCAGGCGGTCGAGCCAGCCCCACACCCGTTGCTTGACCCGCCGCCACAGCGGCCGGGCATGCCAGTGAGCAAGGTCAACCTCCTCGCTCAGGGCAAAGTCGCGCTCGAAGCTGGCAACCACGGCGGCGGTCAACGGCGGGTCCAGCGCCTCGATGTTGGCCTCAAGGTTGAAGCGCAGGTTCCAGTGGTCGAAGTTGCACGAACCGACGCTGACCCAGTCATCCACCACGGCCATTTTCAGGTGCAGGAAACACGGCTGGTACTCGAAAATACGTACCCCTGCGCGCAGCAGGCGCGGGTAGTAACGGTGCCCAGCGTAGCGCACCGAAGGGTGATCGGTGCGTGGGCCGGTCAGCAGCAGGCGCACATCCAGGCCCTTGCTGGCGGCGCGACGCAATGAGCGGCGCACGCTCCAGGTCGGCAGGAAGTACGGCGTGGCCAGCCATACCCGCTGCTTGCCGCTGTTCAGCGCCCGCACCAGCGCATGCAGGATGTCCTGGTGCTGACGGGCGTCGGCATAGGCTACCCGGCCCAGACCCTGCCCCTGTGCAGGCACCTTGGGCAGGCGCGGCAAGCCGAAGCCTTCGGCGGGGCGCCAGGCGGTGCGGCGGTTGTTGGCGTGCCATTGGCGGTCGAACAGCAGTTGCCAGTCGGTCACCACCGGCCCCTCGATCTGCACCATGACTTCGTGCCAGTCACTGGTGGCATCACCCGGTGTCCAGAACTCGTCGGTAACCCCGGTGCCGCCCACCGCGGCCCAGCGCTCGTCCACCAGCAGCAGCTTGCGATGGTCGCGGTACAAGTTGCGCAGGCCACGCGTCCAGCGCAGCCGGTTGTACCAGCGCAGGTACACACCCGCATCCACCAGGCGCTGGCGCAACTTGCTGTTGAAGGCCAATGAGCCGTAGTCGTCGAACAGACAGCGAACCCGTACGCCACGCCGGGCGGCCTGCTCAAGTGCTTCAACCACGGCTTCGGCACAGGCGCCAGCTTCGACCAGGTACAGTTCCAGGTCGACCTGGAACTCGGCACGCACGATCGCAGTGAGCATGCGCGGAAAGAACTCGGGGCCGTCGATCAGCAGCTCGAACTGGTTGCCATCCCGCCAGGGGAAGACCGGCCCCGCCATGTCAGCGGGCGGTGAAAATCAGCACCGCATTCACCGGTACCGATGGGTTGATGGATTTCAGCTTGGCGAACTTGCGCAGGCTTTCCAGCCCCGGCAGCAGGCCGAAATCCTCGGCACGCAGCACCACTGGCTCAAGGGTCACCACCTGGAAGCGTCGCGCATCCAGGCGGGTGGCCAGCAACAGCGCGTTATAACTGTGCGACTGGCCATGCAGGGTCACCGTCAGTGGCAGGCGCAGTTCGACCTGCGCCCCGTCGGCCAGGTCGTTGATCGGGCGCAGGTCGATTTGCGCCTTCACGCTGGCTTCGGCAAACCGCTCGACCTCGAACAGGTGGTCGCGCATCTGCTCGTCGCGCAGCGGAATGCCGCTGCTCACCGAGTCCATCTCGATGCGCAAGCCCGCCGCGCCCTTGCGGTCGACCGAACCATGCAGCACCAGAAAACGATGCACTTCGGCGGTATCACCGTTCTTGCCGGTAATGAACGACAGGCGCGAAGACTCGCCATCAAGGTGCCAGTTGGCATGGGCGGGCAGGCACAAAGCCAGCAACAGGGCGGGGAGCAGACGGGGCAGCTTGAACATGACAGATCTCGTGAAACCAGGCCGCCAACCTTACCCGCCCGCCTTCACGGCAGCAAGCGGCAACCCGCGCGCGTGCCGTGCCAGGCGGCCTGGTTGCGCTGGCCCAGGCCTTCGGCGGTCACCAGACGCTGCGGGGTGTCTTCCTCCAACCGGCGCAAAGGCAGCCATTGCTTCACATAGCCTCGGCAATACCCCTCGTCGAAGCCCATGACAAAGCGGCACGAGCAGTACTCCTTGGCCGAGTAGGCCGAGAGGATGCCGGGGAAGTCCGCCAGCGCCTGACGCTCCAGCCACGCCCAGCCGAGCAGGGCCACCAGCACCAGCAACAGCACGCGCTTCATGCACCCTCCTTGGGCAACGCCGCCAGCACCCGTTTCAGCAGTTCGTCATGACGGTAGCTGCCGTCACGGTCATCGCCGTAGCGCACGATCACCAGCTTTTGCGCAGGCAACACATAAAGCGCCTGGCCCCAATGCCCCAGGGCCGCGAAGGTGTCTGCGGGCGCATTCGGCCACGGCCGTTCGGCGCCGGCCAACGGCTGGTTGAGCCACCAGTGGCCGCCGGGGTTAGCCTCGCCGGGCAGCGCTTCGGCCTGGGCAAATGCCGTACGGTTGAAGGCCACCCAGGCCTGGGGTAGCAGTTGCTGACCCTGCCAGCGCCCGTCGCGCTGCATCAGCAGGCCGATACGTGCCAGGTCGCGGGCCGTGAGGTACAGATAAGAAGAGCCAACGTAAGTGCCCGCACGGTCACGCTCCCACACCGCACTCTCGATACCCAAGGGGCTGAACAGTGCCTGCCAGGGGTAGTCATCATATTGACCGGGGTCGAGCATGCCGCGCAGTGCGGCGGCCAGCAGGTTGCTGTCGCCACTGGAATAGAGAAAGCGCTGGCCGGGGCTGGCTGCCATGCCCCGCGCCGCCGCGTAGGCGGCCATGTCCGCGCGACCACGGGTATACAGCATGGCCACCACCGAGGATTTCAGCGGGGCGTATTCGTAGTCTTCCTGCCAATCCAGGCCGCTGGCCCAGTGCAGCAGGTCGGCCATGCGCACGCCAGGGTGGGCGCGCATCGGCGGGTAGAAGCGGCTGACCGGGTCTTGCAGCTGGAAGCGGGCTTGGCCTTGGGCGACGCCCAGCAGTGTGGCGAGTACGCTTTTGCTGATCGACCAGGTGAGGTGTGCGGTGGCCGCTGTGGTGGGCGCGGCGTAGCGTTCGTGGAGGATGCGGCCATCGCGGATGATCAGCAGGGCGTCGGTGCGAATACCAGTGTGCTCGGCGCTGGTGGAAGCGGGAAAGGCGTAGGCGTCGACGGCTTGCCAATCATCAGTGGCGTTATCGATCACCCAGTCTGGCTGGGGCCAATTCTCTGCCAAGGCACAACCCGTAACCATCAGCAGTGTCAGCAGGAGTGCCTTCATGGTAATCGCCATTTTTGGGGCTGCTGTGCAGCCCATCGCCGGCAAGCCAGCTCCCACAGGTACCTCATGAACCTTGAGCATCGCGCCGCCTGTCCTGGCCCCATTACTGGCCAGCCACCTACAAGTACTGCATAGGCTTCGGCATCG
>NZ_JBJDNB010000002.1:119391-136891 GCF_044900445.1 Pseudomonas sp. NPDC089407 | reverse complement strand
ATTACTGGCCAGCCACCTACAAGTACTGCATAGGCTTCGGCATCGCGCGGTCAGTGTGGGAGCTGGCTTGCCGGCGATGGGCCGCAAAGCGGCCCCGGGGATTCAAAAGTTCACACCACCCTACCCGCCATTCATGACAACCCCGCAGCAGCCCACGCCTTGTTCAGCCGCTTCTCCCGCGCCGCCATGGCCAACGCCATCACCCCTTGATCGCGCTGCCACAACTCGGCCCACTGCGCCGGCCCAGCCGCCAGCGCTGCGTCGACTTCCCCGCGCAGCGCCTGGAACTGCGCAAACAACCCGCCCAGCAGCAAATGGCACCCCGTACTGTCGGCGCACTGCCGGCTAGCCTCGGCACACCCAGCCAGCAGCCCGAGCACCTGCAGGCGCAAACCTTGCGGCCAGGCACACGCCTGCCCCACCCCATACAACCAGGCCGTCAATGCCGTGAGCACATACAAGTCCTCCAGCGAGCGAAACGGCTTCACGTAGGCATCCCAACCATCACCGGCCAGCAAATCGCATGCCGCCTGCTCAAGTACCAATCGGCCGTGGCCCACCTCCGGCATCAGCGGCAAGGTCGGCAATGGCTCCAGCGTCACCCCCGGCTCACCGGGGTAGACCACCGCAAGGTTCAATTGCGGTGCTGCGCCTGCCGCCTCGCTGCGCGCCGCCACCAGCAGCCACTCTGCTTCAAGCCCGGCGGTGACGAAATCCTTGCTACCCGTCAGCCGCAAACCGTCCAGCCGCGTCTGCATGTCAGCCGGCCGCACGCTACGCCGCTCGGTTGCACACAGCGCGCCAAGGCTGGGCGGCGCGCTAGGCCACAGCACGCGCAAGGCCGCCTGGTAACCGACCAGAAAGGCCAGGCCCGGGGTGGCCATTGCGCGCCCGCCCAATATCGCCAGCTCGAACGGCGCAACCGGGCCAAGGCGCTCGAGCAGCGCGGCGTAAGTTTCGCCCAGGGTGCCCGCCAGGGCCTGGCGAAGCGGGTCGTTGATTCGTTGCAACCAAGCCATGGCACAGCTCCTTTGCGGGGGCATTCGGTTAAGGCTAAGGGGGTGTCACGCAAGCATCACCAAAGATTCACAGGGGTGACACCCCGTCTACCTAGGCTGACTTTGCACAACAAAGCCGACCGGCCGCAACCCTTCATGGCTGGCTTATGGAGACTCGTAATGACTCGGATCGCTCACGCTGGCGATAACAGCACTGAACGCCGTCTGCAAGCCGAACGCCTGGTTGGCGCCGCGGCGCTGCAAGAGGCCCAGGCCCTGCGCTACAACGTATTCAGCGCAGAATTCAAGGCCAAGCTCAAAGGTGCCGAGCACGGCCTGGACATGGACGACTACGACGTGCACTGCCGCCACATTGGTGTACGCGACCTGAGCACCGGCAAGCTGGTTGCCACCACCCGCCTGCTCGATCACCAGGCCGCCAGCAGCCTGGGCCGTTTCTACAGTGAAGAAGAATTCAGCCTGCACGGCCTGTTGCAGCTGCAGGGCCCGATCCTGGAGCTGGGCCGCACCTGCGTAGCCGCCGACTACCGCAACGGCGGCACCATCGCCGTGCTCTGGGGCGAACTGGCTGAAGTGCTCAACGAGGGCCGCTACAGCTACCTGATGGGCTGTGCCAGCATCCCCATGCAAGACGGTGGCGTACAGGCCCATGCGGTGATGCAGCGCCTGCGCGAGCGCTACCTGTGCACCGAACACCTGCGCGCCGAACCAAAGAACCCGCTGCCGAACCTGCCGCTTCCCAACAACGTCATTGCCGAAATGCCACCGCTGCTCAAGGCCTACATGCGCCTGGGCGCGAAGATTTGCGGTGAGCCGTGCTGGGACGAGGATTTCCAGGTGGCCGACGTGTTCATCCTGCTCAAGCGCGATGAACTGTGCCCGCGCTACGCCCGTCACTTCAAGGCGGCGGTCTGATGCCGAAGCTGCGGGTACTGGCCCGCCTCTCCCGACTGCTGTTGGTATTGCTGCTGGGTATGCTGATGGCCAGCGTGATCGCCCTGGGCGAGCGGCTGGGCTACAAGGCACCGATCGAACGCCGCCAGCGCTGGACCTGCCTGTTCATGAAACGCCTGGTCGCGGCCCTGCCCTTCGATGTGCGGGTAATCGGCGAGCTGCCGCAGCGGCCGATGCTATGGGTCAGCAACCATGTGTCCTGGACTGACATCCCCCTGCTCGGCATGTTGCTGCCACTGTCGTTCCTGTCCAAGGCCGAAGTGCGCCATTGGCCGGTGGCGGGCTGGCTGGCGGAAAAGGCCGGCACCCTGTTCATTCGCCGTGGTGGGGGTGACAGCCAGCGCCTGCGCGAGCAGATCGCCGGGCAACTGGGCCTGGCCCGGCCGCTGCTGATCTTCCCTGAAGGCACCACCACCAGCGGTCGCACCCTGCGCACCTTCCATGGCCGCCTGCTGGCGGGGGCCATCGACCGGGGCGTGGCGGTGCAGCCAGTGGCTATCCAGTACCTGCGTGACGGCCAGATCGACCCCGTTGCGCCGTTTATCGGCAATGACGACCTGGTGTCGCACCTGATGCGCCTGTTTGCCCAGCCGCGGGGTGAGGTGTGCATTCACCTGTTGCCGCCGATTGGCAGCGTGGGCAAGGAGCGTGCAGTGCTGGCAGTGCAGGCGCAGCAGGCAATTCACCTGGCGTTGTTCGGGGTTGAAGATGTCGAGATGGCGCCGCGGCGGCAGGCGCGGGCTGCCTGAGTTTATCGCCTGCACCGGCCCTATCGCCGGCAAGCCAGCTCCCACAGGTACTGCACAAGTCTGCAATCCTGTGGGGAACCTGTGGGAGCTGGCTTGCCGGCGATAGGGCCAGTACAGAAAACCAAAAATCAGCTGCCAGAGACCCGCTCCGCCGCCGCAAACGCCTGCAATTCGGGATAAAAAGCGCGGAAATCCGCCATCAACGGCTCATACAACCGCTGCAGCTCAGCCATCACCCCAACCATCCCTTCCGGCCGCGACATCCGTCGGCCAATGCCGTTGAAAACCTGCTCCAGCGTCGCGAAATCAGCATACGCCCCCAGCCAGTCATCCGCCGCCATGAACGGTGCAATCCGCGCCAAACGCCCCGGCAATTCTGGCTCCGCCAGCAGCACCCGATAAAAATCGCCGGTGAACTGATCCAGCGGCTGGTCGGCATAATCGTGCCAATGCCGCGCCAGGCAATGATCAAAGAACACATCCAGCACGATGCCGGCAAAGCGCCGCCGCTCGCGCGGAAAGCGCGCCAGCGCCGCCAGCACCAGCGGGTGCTGGTCGGTGTAACTGTCGATGTGCCGGTGCAGCCGAATGGCCGCCTCCAGCGCAGGCGCAAAACGCCCTTCCAGCGAGCCTTTGACAAAGTCGCCATACAGGCTGCCAAGCAGTTGTTGCGGCGCCGGGCCGCCCAGGTGCAGGTGCGCTAGATAGTTCATGAGCGCATTCTAGCACCGCACCCGCCTATATCGGCATAAAGCGATATAGCGATTCGTGCTCAGCTCAGAATATCTTCATATTTGTATATCGGGATTCAGCGATTTACATTTCGCCCTATCGCGATATACCGCTACAACGAGCCCCACCGATGCCACTCGATCTCGACGAAATCATAAAAGCGCTGGCCCACCCGGTCAGGCGAGAAATCCTCAGCTGGCTGAAAGACCCGGCAACCCAATTCCCCGACCAGTACCACAGCACCGAAAACGGTGTGTGTGCCGGGCAGATCGATCAACGCTGCGGCCTGTCGCAGTCAACCGTCTCCGCTCACCTGGCCACCTTGCAGCGCGCCGGGCTGATCAGCAGCCAGAAGATTGGCCAATGGCATTTCTTCAAACGCGACGAAGCCACCATCCAGGCGTTCCTCGAACAACTGCGCCAAGCGCTTTGACCAGCAGGTAACCGATATGACCACGCTTTTCGATCCGATCACCCTGGGCGACCTGCAACTGCCCAACCGCATCATCATGGCGCCGCTCACCCGCTGCCGCGCCGACGAAGGCCGGGTGCCCAATGCATTGATGGCCGAATATTACGTGCAGCGCGCCAGTGCCGGGCTGATCCTCAGCGAGGCCACTTCGGTCAGCGCCATGGGGGTCGGCTACCCGGACACCCCCGGCATCTGGAACGATGAACAGGTGCGTGGCTGGAACAACGTGACCAAGGCCGTGCATGCTGCGGGCGGGCGCATGTTCCTGCAGCTGTGGCACGTGGGCCGTATATCCCACCCCAGCTACCTGAATGGCGAACTGCCGGTGGCCCCCAGCGCGATCCAGGCCAAGGGCCATGTCAGCCTGGTACGCCCGCTGAGTGATTACCCCACCCCGCGCGCACTGGAAACCGAAGAAATCAGCGACATCGTCGAGGCCTACCGCAGCGGCGCGGAAAACGCCAAGGCGGCCGGTTTCGACGGTGTGGAAATACACGGCGCCAACGGCTACCTGCTCGACCAGTTCCTGCAAAGCAGCACCAACCAGCGCACCGACCGCTACGGCGGCTCGCTGGAAAACCGCGCGCGCCTGCTGCTGGAAGTGACCGACGCAGCCATTGAAGTATGGGGCGCGAACCGTGTCGGCGTACACCTGGCGCCGCGTGCCGACGCCCATGACATGGGCGATGCTGACCGTGCCGAAACCTTCACCTATGTGGCCCGTGAGCTAGGCAAGCGTGGTATCGCCTTCATCTGCTCGCGCGAGCGGGAGGCTGACGACAGCATTGGCCCGCTGATCAAGGAAGCGTTCGGTGGTCCGTACATCGTCAACGAGCGTTTCAACAAGGCAAGTGCCAATGCGGCGCTGGCCAGCGGCAAGGCTGATGCGGTGGCGTTTGGTGTGCCTTTCATTGCCAACCCTGACCTGCCGGCACGGCTGGCAGCGGATGCGCCCTTGAACGAGGCGCATCCCGAGACCTTCTATGGCAGAGGACCGGTGGGGTATATCGACTATCCGCGGTTGTGACTGAAATCGCCGGGGCCGCTCTGCGGCCCTTTCGCGACACAAGGCCGCTGCTACAAGGGAACGCGATCTCCTGTAGGAGCGGCCTTGTGTCGCGATAGGAGGGCAAAGCCCTCCCCTGCGATCTCAGGGCCGGGCGCTGATCTGCTGCTGCAGGTTCTGGATCTGGCTCTGCAGGGTGTTCAGGTTGCGTGTGGTCTGGCCACGGAACGCATCGAACTCTTGCACCGAGGCCCCACTGGACGCCGCCGCCGGGCGGTTTTCCATCTGCGTCTTGAGCACCAGCATGTCCTGCTCCAGGCTCTCGATGGCCGCCTTCTGGCCACCCTCCTTCTTCAATGCGGCCACCTCGTCACTCAAGTTCTTGAGCTGCCCGTCAAGCTTGCCGCCGTCCACTTGGCCCGACTTCAACGCCGCCAGCTCGGCATTCACGGCGTTCAACTGCGCCTGCAACTGGCCCTGCAGTTCGGTCACGGCCTTCTGCTGCTCACGCGTATCGGCCAGCACCTGCTCCAGGCGCTTGCCCAGGTCGCCCGCCTGGCCGGCGACGCCTTGCTGCTGCTTGCCCTGCTCGGCCAGGCTGGCCTGCAACTGGCGGATCTGCAGCTTGAGCGCTTCGCTGCCGGTGTTGACCGACGACTCGCTGGCCGCAACCTTGCCACTGATAGCCTGCAAGCGCCCGGCCGCATCCTCGCTGATGCGGGCAAAGCTTTCCTGGGTCGCCACCAGTTGCTGCTCCATCAGCGAAATCTGCTGGAAGCTCCACCAGCCCAACCCTGCCAAGGCAATGAACGAAGCCCCCAGCAGTACCCACAATGCCCCGGTGCTGGCAGGCTTGGCGGCCTTTTGGCGGCTGCGTGCCACATGCGCCGGCAACAGCTCGTCGTCATCAGGGGTACCGGCCCGCAAGGCAGGCACATCATCGAAATCGTCGTGAGCATCGTTGCGCATGGGTAAGTTCAACCGCGGTAGTAGCAAAGAGACAGGAGTATAAACCGCTCGCGCGGCGCACTGATGACCATCATCGGCGCGCCAGGTTCACTGCCCCAGCGGTTGATGTTTCCACCAGGCGCAGAATTCATCCAGCGCCGTCCACAGGTTGACCTTGGGTTGATAGTCCAGGTACTGCCGGGCACGGCTGATATCCAGGGTGAAATCACGGCTCATGACCTGCATGCCCAAACGTGACAAGGTCGGTTGCGGGCGCCCCGGCCACAACATGCAGGCCGCTTCGTTCAACGCCGCCAGGCTGTAGGCCAGGCCGTAGGAACGGTAGCGGGTCACCTGTGGCAGCTGCATCTGGCGCATCACATAGTTGACCACGTCCCACAATGGCAGCGGCTGGCCGTTGCTGATGTTGTAGGCCTGGCCCAGCGCCCGCTCATCGGCGAACAGCGCACTGAGCAAAGCCTCGTTGAGGTTGTGCACACTGGTAAAATCGACCTTGTTCAGGCCATTGCCGATGATTGCCACGCGGCCCTTGCGCTGCATCTGCATCAGCCGCGGGAAAATGCTGGCATCACCCGCGCCGGTGACAAAGCGCGGGCGCAGCGCCAGCACTTCAAGGCCGAACTCCTGGGCACCGAACACTTTCTGCTCGGCCAGGTGCTTGGTTTGCCCGTAGTGGTCATGGAAGCGGCGCGGCACCTGGTCTTCGCGGATGTCCAGGCGTGAACGACCATTGAAGTAGATCGACGGCGACGACAGGTGTACCAGGCGCCGCACGTGCTCTTTCAGGCAGCCCTCGACCACGTTCTCGGTGACCACGACGTTGCCCTGGTAGAAATCCTGATATCGCCCCCAGTTACCCACCGCGCCAGCGCAATGCACCACCGCCTCCACGCCCTGGCACAGGCGCCGCGCCAGCTCGGCATCACCGAGGTCGCCGGGGATGAACTGGGCGCCGCGCTTGACCAGGTGCTCGACGCCTTCGGCACGGCGGCCGCTGACCCGCACGTCCAGCCCCTGCTCCAGGGCAACGCGCGCAAAGCGCCCACCAATGAAGCCGCTCGCGCCGGTGACCAGAATTCGCATGTAACACTCCGTCTTGCCAAATTTCAGATGCAACTGACGCCAGCCGTGGCTACAAGGGCACCAGCCATTGCCGTGCGGCGTAGCGCAGGTGGTCGGTCAGCTGCGCGAGCAAGTGCCCGCCATTGCGCCAATGATGCCAGTACAGCGGCACATCGATGGGGGTATCGCTGCAAATTTCCACCAATTGCCCGCCGGCCAGTTGTTCACGGGCCTGCAGTTCGGGCACCAGGCCCCAGCCCAGGCCGGCTTCGGTCATACGCAGAAAGCCTTCCGACGATGGGCACAGGTGATGCAGGAAACCGTCCTCGATGCCCAGCGAAGCCAGATAGCGGTGCTGCAGGAAGTCGTCCGGGCCGTACACGATCGCCGGGGTACGGGCCAAGCGGTTGGCGACAAAGCCCTGGGGAAAATGCCGCGCCATGAACCCTGGGCTGGCCAGCGCCCGGTAGCGCATGGCCCCCAAGGGCAGGCTGCGGGCCCCGGCCACCGGTCGCTCGCTGCCACACAGGCAGGCAGCCACCTCACCGGCGCGCATCCGTTTCAAGCCCACGTCCTGGTCTTCTACGACCAGGTCAGTCAATACATTCTGTTGCGCGCAGAAGTCACCCACTGCGCCCGCCCACCACGTGGCCAGGCTATCGGCGTTGAGGGCGATGCGCAGGCGTTCCGGCATGCCCTCTTCGTCCAGCGCCGGTACCTGGCGCTGCAGGTCGCGTTCAAGCAAGCGCACCTGCTGCACATGGTTGAGCAACTGCCGGCCGACGTCGGTCGGGCTGGGCGGCGTAGCGCGCACCAGCACCGGCTGGCCAACCCGCGCTTCGAGCAGCTTTATGCGCTGGGAAATGGCCGATTGCGACAAGCCCAGCACTTGCGCGGCACGCTCGAAACCACCCTGTTCGATCACTGCCGCGAGGGCGGCCAGCAGCTTGTAGTCGAACATCGATTTTCCTAATGAGGGATCAGCTTTATTTGTTTTTCTTATACAGCCCACAACAGCACAATAGCCAGCATCTTTTGTGACCTTTTTCGGAGAGCGTGGCCATGTGGCAAAGCTATCTCAACGGCATGCTGGTGGCCTTCGGCCTGATCATGGCTATCGGCGCCCAGAACGCCTTCGTCCTCGCCCAGAGCCTGCGCCGCGAGCACCATCTGCCGGTGGCGGCACTGTGCATTATCTGCGACGCCCTGCTGGTGGCCGCCGGGGTATTCGGCCTTGCCACCGTGCTGGCGCACAACCCGACCTTGCTGGCGATCGCCCGCTGGGGCGGCGCGGTGTTCCTCATCTGGTACGGCGCCAAGGCCTTGCGCAGCGCCTGTTCCAAGCAAAGCCTGCAGCACCAGCAAGGCCAAGGCACCCGTTCACGCCGCGCGGTACTGCTCAGTGCCTTGGCGGTGACGTTGCTGAACCCGCATGTATACCTCGACACGGTGTTGCTGATCGGCTCGCTGGGCGCCCAGCAGACCGAACCTGGGGCTTATGTGGCCGGGGCAGCCAGTGCTTCACTGCTGTGGTTCTCGACCCTGGCTATCGGCGCGGCCTGGCTGGCCCCGTGGCTGGCACGGCCAGCGACCTGGCGCATGCTCGACCTGATGGTGGCGGTGATGATGTTTGCGGTGGCGGCGCAGTTGGTCTTCAACTGACCTGCGCTCGCCACAACATCTTCATCGCCTGGGAGATCGAGCGCCGCCCGCGCGGCGCTTCGCGGGGCAAGCCCGCTCCCACAGTTTGTTTCGGGCCAGTCACTCCTGTGAGGTCACCGCTGTAAGCCTTGTTTGTTCCCCTCGGTATTGAAGGTGTCGCTTGTGCTTTTCTGCAATCTGCAGCCATGCACCAAGGGTGCGAGTGCGGAGAAAGCAGGAATAACTGGCCCGAAACAGATGTGGGAGCGGGCTTGCCCCGCGAAGCGCCGCGCGGGCGGCGCTCTATCTCATGGGCGCTGACAATTTTGTGGCAGGCACCACTGGTCGGCACCCGCCACCCGCTCTGGAACCTCTATTCCCTATGTTTGTTGCGTGGTTATGCGCCGGGCCCGGTGCTATGATCCAGCCCTTGCGTCGCAAAGAGTACAAACTCGCCGACGCTTATCGGGCCGCCCGTGATCGGCCTTGCGCAAACCGCAAACAGACCTGAATCAGGAGATCCACCATGGCTTTTGAATTGCCGCCGCTGCCGTACGCCCACGATGCCCTGCAGCCGCACATCTCCAAGGAAACCCTGGAGTATCACCACGACAAGCACCACAACACCTATGTCGTGAACCTGAACAACCTGGTCCCAGGCACCGAATTCGAAGGCAAGACCCTCGAAGAAATCGTCAAGGCCTCTTCGGGCGGCATCTTCAACAACGCCGCTCAAGTCTGGAACCACTCCTTCTACTGGAACTGCCTGGCGCCAAACGCCGGTGGCCAGCCGACCGGTGCCCTGGCTGACGCCATCAACGCCGCTTTCGGTTCCTTCGACAAGTTCAAGGAAGAGTTCACCAAGACTTCGGTTGGCACCTTCGGCTCCGGCTGGGGCTGGCTGGTGAAGAAAGCTGACGGTTCCCTGGCCCTGGCCAGCACCATCGGCGCCGGCTGCCCGCTGACCAGCGGCGACACCCCGCTGCTGACCTGCGATGTCTGGGAACACGCCTACTACATCGACTACCGCAACGTGCGTCCGAAGTACGTCGAGGCGTTCTGGAACCTGGTCAACTGGGCCTTCGTTGCCGAGCAGTTCGAAGGCAAAACCTTCAAGGCCTGAGAGATTCAGCCTTGAACAGAAAACCCGGCCATGTGCCGGGTTTTTTTATGCCTGTGGGAGCGGGCATGCCCGCGAAAAGGCCCGCACGGTTTTGCTTGCTCACCCCGCATTGCACGCTAACATCAAAGCTCTGGAAGATTGATACAGCGCACTCAAGTTGCGGGGTCAGGCAACCGATACACTGCTCATGGTCGGCCGGTAGTGTATCGTCATCGTTGATGGCAAAATGATGCCATGCGCATGGATTAAGGAAACCCCATTGAAGCTGGAATTGCGGAACAGCTTGTCGGTCAAGTTGCTCAGGGTCGTGCTGCTGTCGGCGCTAGCGGTCGGCGTCGTGCTCAGCTGTGCGCAAATCGTTTACGACACCTACAAGACCCGCCAGGCCGTGAACAACGATGCCCAGCGCATCCTCGACATGTTCCGCGACCCGTCCACCCAGGCGGTATACAGCCTCGATCGCGAAATGGGCATGCAGGTGATGGAAGGCCTGTTCCAGGATGAATCGGTGCGCATGGCCTCCATCGGCCACCCCAACGAAACCATGCTGGCGGAAAAATCGCGCCCGCTGCAAGACATGTCGATGCGCTGGCTCACCGACCTGTTCCTTGGCCAGGAACGCACCTACACCACCCAACTGGTCGGCCGTGGCCCCTACAGTGAATACTACGGCGACCTCAGCATCACCCTCGACACCTCGTCCTACGGTGAAGATTTCCTGATCAACGCGGTGATCATCTTCATCTCCGGCGTGCTGCGGGCGTTGGCCATGGGCCTGGTGCTGTACCTGGTCTACCACTGGCTGCTGACCAAGCCGCTGTCGAAGATCATCGAACACCTCACCCAGATCAACCCCGACCGCCCCAGCCAGCATCAACTGCCATTGCTCAAGGGCCACGAAAAGAACGAACTGGGCCTGTGGGTCAACACCGCCAACCAGTTGCTGGCCTCGATCGAGCGCAATACCCACCTGCGCCACGAGGCAGAAAACAGCCTGCAACGCATGGCCCAGTACGACTTCCTCACGGGCCTGCCCAACCGCCAGCAGTTGCAGCAGCAGCTGGACAAGATCCTCGTCGACGGCGGCCGCCTGCAACACCGGGTAGCAGTGCTGTGCGTGGGCCTGGACGACTTCAAGGGCATCAATGAGCAGTTCAGCTACCAGGTCGGTGACCAGCTACTGCTGGCCCTCGCCGACCGCCTGCGCGCCCACAGCGGCCGCCTGGGCGCGCTGGCACGGCTGGGTGGCGACCAGTTCGCCCTGGTGCAGGCCAATATCGAGCAGCCTTACGAGGCCGCCGAACTGGCCCAAAGCATCCTTGACGACCTGGAAGTACCGTTCGACCTCGACCACCAGCAGATCCGCCTGCGCGCCACCATCGGCATCACCCTGTTCCCCGAAGACGGCGACAGCACCGAGAAGCTGCTGCAGAAAGCCGAACAGACCATGACCCTGGCCAAGGCCCGTTCGCGCAACCGCTACCAGTTCTACATCGCCAGCGTCGACAGCGAAATGCGCCGCCGCCGCGAGCTGGAAAAGGACCTGCGCGAAGCCCTGCCGCGCAACCAGCTGTACCTGGTGTACCAGCCACAGATCAGCTACCGCGACCACCGCGTGGTGGGCGTCGAGGCGTTGTTGCGCTGGCAGCACCCGGAACTGGGCATGGTGCCGCCCGACCAGTTCATCCCGCTGGCCGAACAGAACGGCAGCATCATCAGCATTGGCGAGTGGGTGCTCGACCAGGCCTGCCGGCAATTGCGCGAATGGCACGACCTGGGCTTCAGCGACCTGCGCATGGCCGTCAACCTGTCTACGGTGCAGCTGCACCACAGCGAACTGCCGCGGGTGGTCAACAACCTGTTGCAGGCCTACCGCCTGCCGCCACGCAGCCTGGAACTGGAAGTCACCGAGACCGGCCTGATGGAAGACATCAGCACCGCTGCCCAGCACCTGCTGAGCCTGCGCCGCTCCGGGGCGCTGATTGCCATCGACGACTTCGGCACCGGCTACTCGTCGCTCAGCTACCTGAAGTCGCTGCCGCTGGACAAGATCAAGATCGACAAGAGCTTCGTCCAGGACCTGCTCGACGACGATGACGACGCCACCATCGTTCGCGCCATCATCCAGCTGGGCAAGAGCCTGGGCATGCAGGTAATCGCCGAAGGCGTGGAAACCGCCGAGCAGGAGACCTACATCGTTGCCCAGGGCTGCCACGAGGGCCAGGGCTACCACTACAGCAAGCCGCTGTCGGCCCGCGAGCTGACCCACTTCCTCAAGCAGGCACAGCGCAATCAGGTTTCGATGTTCTGATCCCCTGCCCGGTTACAGGCCGTGACCTGGATTTACATGAATTGCACGCCCGCCCCTTTACAGCAAATGCAAATCTTTCGCATGATGTTGCGGTTTCGCGTGCCCCGGCGCACGGTCCACCCTTTGGTCCAACCACACGACGCAGGAAAACCAATAATGATTCGAATGCCTCTGGCCTCCGCCAGTCTGCTGGCCATTGCCATCGCCCTCGCCGGTTGCGGTGAAGGCAAGGACGAAAAAGCCGCCGCGCCGCAAGCCCAGGCACCTGCCGCCGCCAGCACCAGCGCTGCGGCGCCAGGGGCTGTCGACGAAGCCGCTGGCAAGGCTGTGGTCAAGCATTACACCGATATGGTCTACGCCGTGTACAGCGATTCGCTGAGCACCGCCAAATCCCTGCAGGCCGCAGTTGACGCGTTTCTCGCCAAGCCCAGCGAAGAAACCCTGAAAGCCGCCAAGGACGCCTGGTTCGCCGCGCGCGTACCTTACCTGCAGAGCGAAGCCTTCCGCTTCGGCAACACCATCATCGACGATTGGGAAGGCCAGGTGAACGCCTGGCCGCTGGACGAAGGCCTGATCGACTACGTCGACAAGAGCTACGAGCACGCCCTGGGCAACCCGGCGGCCAGCGCCAACATCATCGCCAACACCGAGATCCAGGTCGGCGAAGAGAAGGTCGACGTCAAGGACATCACCCCAGAGAAGCTGGCCAGCCTGAACGAACTGGCAGGTTCCGAAGCCAACGTCGCCACCGGCTACCACGCCATCGAATTCCTGCTCTGGGGCCAGGACTTGAACGGCACCGGCCCAGGCGCTGGCGTCCGTCCGGTTTCCGACTACCTGGAAGGCCAGGGCGCCACTGGCGGCCACAACGACCGCCGCCGCGCCTACCTGAAAGCGGTCACCGACCTGCTGGTCAGCGACCTCGAAGAAATGGTCGGCAACTGGGCACCGAACGTCGCCGACAACTACCGCGCCAAGCTCGAAGCAGAGTCGGTCAACGACGGCCTGCGCAAGATGCTGTTCGGCATGGGCAGCCTGTCGCTGGGTGAACTGGCGGGCGAGCGCATGAAGGTTTCGCTGGAAGCCAACTCGCCGGAAGACGAGCAGGATTGCTTCAGCGACAACACCCACTACTCGCACTTCTACGACGCCAAGGGCATCCGCAACGTCTACCTGGGCGAGTATACCCGTGTCGACGGCACCAAGATGACCGGCCCAAGCCTGTCCTCGCTGGTGGCCAAGGCCGACCCGGCTGCCGACGCCACCCTCAAGGCCGACCTGGAAGCCACCGAAGCCAAGATTCAGGTGATGGTCGACCGCGCCCTGAAAGGCGAGCACTACGACCAGCTGATCGCCGCCGACAACGCGGCCGGCAACCAGATCGTGCGTGACGCCATTGCCTCGCTGGTCAAGCAGACCGGCTCGATCGAGCAGGCAGCAGGCAAGCTGGGCATTGCCAACCTGAACCCGGACACCGCAGATCACGAATTCTGATCTTGCTGTAGCGGTGTTTTGAAAGAGGCGGCCTTCGGGTCGCCTTTTTGCTTCTGGCCCTATCGCCGGCAAGCCAGCTCCCACAGGTACAGCAATGGCTTCAGGGTCTGAGCAGTACCTGTGGGAGCTGGCTTGCCGGCGATAGGGCCGGTACTGAACATGAAAATTCTGACGTTTCCCACCCTTTTCACCCAGGTAATTGCAAATTGCTCTTATTCAAAAAACGCTGGCCTGCTAAGCTTGCACGCCGGTTTTTCGTCCACGCCCAGGATTTTGCATGTCCTCGTCGCTGTCCCGACTTCCCCTTCTGCTGCTGACCTTGGCCCTTGCCGCCTGTGATGACGCCCCGCGTTTCACCCAGGCCGAGCCTGGCGAAGCGTTGTCGGCCGGCAAGGCGACCGTGCAGCGCAGCGACCGCAACGCCTATTCCCTGCCCTCGGCCAACCTCTCGCCCGAGCGGCGCCTGGACTTTGCCGTAGGCAACAGCTTTTTCCGCAACCCTTGGGTGATCGCCCCCTCCACCACCACTGCACGTGACGGTCTGGGGCCGCTGTTCAACACCAATGCCTGCCAGAACTGCCACGTACGCGATGGCCGCGGTCACCCGCCAGCGCCGGGTGACAGCAACGCCGTAGGCATGCTGGTACGCCTGTCGATCCCCGACCAGCCCTACCTGGCCAAGGTCATCGAACGCCTTGGCGTGGTGCCGGAGCCGGTGTACGGCACCCAACTGCAAGACATGGCCATCCCCGGCGTGGCCCCGGAAGGCAAGGTGCGGGTGAGCTACAGCAGCGAAACGGTCACCTTCAAGGACGGCCACCAGGTCGAGCTGCGCAAGCCAAGCCTGCAGATCACTCAGCTCGGCTACGGCGTGATGCACCCCGACACACGCTTTTCGGCACGCATTGCACCGCCGATGATCGGCCTGGGCCTGCTCGAAGCCATCCCCGACGCCGACCTGCTGGCCAACGAAGACCCGGACGACCGCAACCGCAACGGCATCCGCGGGCGGGCCAACCGGGTGTGGGACGACGCCCAGGGCAAGACCGTGATCGGCCGCTTCGGCTGGAAAGCCGGGCAACCCAACGTCAACCAGCAGAACGTGCACGCCTTTGCCGGCGACATGGGCCTGACCAGCACCCTGCTGCCCAACGACGACTGCACCCCGGCGCAAACCGATTGCCTGGCCGCGCCCAATGGCGACGGTGCCGATGGCGAAAAGGAAGTCAGCGACAACATCCTGCGCCTGGTGACCTTCTACACGCGTAACCTGGGCGTGCCGGCACGCCGCGATGTCGGCTCGCCGCAGGTACTGGCCGGCAAGAACCTGTTCTACCAGGCCGGCTGCCAGGGTTGCCACACACCGCAGTTCACCACCGCCGCCGATGCCAACGAACCCGAACTGGCCAGCCAGGTCATTCGCCCCTACAGCGACTTGCTGTTGCACGACATGGGCCCGGGCCTGGCCGACGAGCGCACCGAATTTGCCGCCAACGGCCAGGACTGGCGAACCGCACCACTGTGGGGCATCGGCCTGAGCGAAACGGTCAGCGGCCACAGCCAGTTCCTGCACGACGGCCGCGCCCGCAACCTGCTTGAAGCCGTGCTCTGGCATGGTGGCGAAGCCGAGGCGGCACGCAATTTCGTACTCACATTCAATGCCGAGCAGCGCACCGCGCTGCTGGCGTTCCTGAACTCACTTTAAAACGCGCTAAGGAGCCGGGCATGTTCCGACCCAAACTGTTGTTCACCAGCCTCGCCGCACTCGCCCTCGGTGCCTGCTCGCCGCAGGACCCGCAAGCCGTGACCTCTGCCGCCATTGCCAAGCAGGTGATCCTGCCCACCTACAGCCGCTGGGTCGAGGCCGACCGCACCCTGGCCGCCAGCGCCCTGGCCTACTGCGAAGGCAAGGAAGACCTGGAAAAGGCCCGCGCCGACTTCCTCAACGCGCAAAAAGCCTGGGCCGAGCTGCAACCGCTGCTGGTCGGCCCGCTGGCCGAAGGCAACCGCGCCTGGCAGGTGCAGTTCTGGCCCGACAAGAAAAACCTGGTCGGTCGCCAGGTCGAACAACTGGTCAACGGCGACAAGCCGGTCGATGCCGCCACGCTGGGCAAGTCCAGCGTCGTGGTACGTGGCCTGTCGGCCTACGAATACATCCTGTTCGACAGCAAGCCGGACATCGCCACGGCCGAGCAGAAAGCCCGTTACTGCCCACTGCTGGTCGCCATTGGTGAGCATCAGAAGGTCCTCGCCGAGGACATCCTCAAGAGCTGGAACAGCACTGACGGCATGCTGTCGCAGATGACCAAGTTCCCCAACCAGCGCTACGCCGATTCCCATGAGGCCATCGCCGACCTGCTGCGTTCCCAAGTCACCGCCCTGGATACACTGAAGAAGAAGCTGGGTGCGCCCATGGGCCGCCAGAGCAAAGGCATCCCGCAGCCGCTGCAGGCTGAAGCCTGGCGCAGCCACAACTCGCTGAACAGCCTGGAAGCCACCCTCAAGGCGGCCGAAACCGTCTGGGTCGGGGTCGACAACCAAGGTTTGCGCGGCCTGCTGCCCAGCGATCAGAAAGCGCTGGCGGGCAAGATCGACGCCGCCTACGCTACCTCGCTCAAACTGCTGGCCGACAATCAGAAGACCCTCGGCGAGCTGCTGGCCGACGACGCTGGCCAGCAAACCCTCAACCAGATCTACGACAGCCTCAACGCCGTCCACCGCCTGCACGAGGGCGAGCTGGCCAAGGCGCTGAACATCCAACTGGGCTTCAATGCCAACGACGGTGACTGATCATGCTGCGACGCCAGGCCATCAAACTCGGTAGCGTATTGCTCAGCGCCCTGACCCTGGGCGGCTGGAGCCTGTTCCGCAACAAAGGCAGCGAACCCCTGCTGCTCTCGGCGCGTGACGACGGCGACGGCAAGCACTATGCCGTCGGTTTCCGCCTGGACGGCAGCCAGGTGTTCAGCACCCAGGTTGCCCAGCGTTGCCATGCCATCATCCACCACCCCGAGCGGCCAATCGCCCTGTTCGTCGCCCGCCGCCCAGGTACCGAAAGCTACCTGGTCGACTTGCGTGACGGGCGGCTGCTGCAAACGGTGGTTTCGCAACCGAACCGGCATTTCTACGGCCACGCCGTGGTGCACAAAGGTGGCGAATGGCTGTACGCCACCGAGAACGACACCACCGACCCAGGCCGCGGTGTACTGGGCGTTTACCGTTTCGAAGGTGAACGCCTGGTGCACACCGGCGAGATCCCGACCCATGGCATCGGCCCGCACGAGGTGGCCTGGCTGCCCGACGGCGAAACGCTGATCGTGGCCAACGGCGGCATCCGTACCGAGGCCGAAAGCCGGGTCGAGATGAACCTCAACGCCATGCAACCAAGCCTGGTGCTGATGCAGCGCGACGGCACCCTGCTAAGCAAGGAAACCCTGGCCCAGCAGATGAACAGCGTGCGCCACCTGGCGGTGGGCAGCGATGGCACCATCGCCGCCTGCCAGCAGTTCATGGGTGATGCCGATGAAACGGCCGAGTTGCTGGCGATCAAGCGCCCGGGCGAGCCATTCAAGGCCTTCCCGGTGCCGGAGCGGCAGCTGCAGGCCATGGCCCACTACACCGCCAGCGTTGCCATCCACAGCGAGCTGCGCCTGGTGGCACTGACGGCGCCACGGGCCAACCGCCTGTTCGTCTGGGACCTGGACAGCGGTGCGGTGCGGCTGGATGCGCCAATGCCCGATTGTGCCGGGGTTGGCGCGGTGAAGGACGGCTTTGTTGTTACCTCCGGGCAGGGCCGTTGCCGGTTCTATGATTGCACCAAGGCAGAACTGGTTGGGCAACCGATGAACCTGCCGTCCGGTTTCTGGGACAATCACCTGCATCTGGTCTGATTTTTCTGTTGCCTGCACCGGCCCTATCGCCGGCAAGCCAGCTCCCACAGGTACACCACAGGTCCTGAAGCCTATGGT
>NZ_JBJDNB010000002.1:0-119294 GCF_044900445.1 Pseudomonas sp. NPDC089407 | reverse complement strand
GCAACCGATGAACCTGCCGTCCGGTTTCTGGGACAATCACCTGCATCTGGTCTGATTTTTCTGTTGCCTGCACCGGCCCTATCGCCGGCAAGCCAGCTCCCACAGGTACACCACAGGTCCTGAAGCCTATGGTGTACCTGTGGGAGAACTGGTTGGGCAACCGATGAACCTGCCGTCCGGTTTCTGGGACAACCACCTGCATCTGGTCTGATTTTTCTGTTGCCTGCACCGGCCCTATCGCCGGCAAGCCAGCCCCCACAGGTACACCACAGGTCCTGAAGCCTATGGTGTACCTGTGGGAGCTGGCTTGCCGGCGATAGGGCCCGTGCAGACAATTCACTCCCCTTCCCCCAAAAAACAGTCAATACTTCCCCCATCCACACGTGGGCAGGATCGCCCGTTGTCGTGTCAAGCCAATAACAACCGAATCCAAGGAACCGGACCTATGCTGCGCCGCCGCATGCTCATCATGTTGGCCGTGGTTCTGCTGATCGTGCTGGCCCTGGGGGGCTACAAGGCCTTCACGATCTACCAGCAGATCCAGATGTTCACTGCCCCCAAGCCGCCCATCACCGTGGCGGCCGCCTTGGCCGAACAGCGCCAGTGGCAACAGCGCCTGCCCGCCGTCGGCAGCCTCAAGGCGCTGCAAGGCGTGGAGCTGAGCCTGGAAGTTGAAGGTATCGTCAAATCCCTGCACTTCGACTCGGGCCAGCAGGTCAAGGCCGGGCAATTGCTGCTGCAACTCAACGACGACCAGGAAACCGCCCTGCTCGGCACTGCCCAGGCCGACCTGGGCCTGGCCAAGGTCGACTTCGGCCGTGGCAGCCAGCTGGTGGGCGATTCCGCCATCTCCCGTGGCGAGTACGACCGCCTTACCGCCCAGTACCGGCGCAACCAGGCCGTGGTCGACCAACTCAAGGCGTCGAAGACCAAGAAGAGCATCAGCGCCCCGTTCAGCGGCACCATCGGCATCCGCCAGGTGGACGTCGGCGACTACCTGGCCGCCGGCACGGTGATCGCCACCCTGCAAGACACCTCCAGCCTGTACGTCGACTTCAACGTACCGGAACAGGCCCTGCCACAGCTGAGCCTGGGCCAGCAGGTACGGGTGCAGGTGGCCGCTTACCCCGGTCAGACCTTCCCCGCCAGCCTCAGCGCCATCAACCCCAAGGTCGAAGAAACCACGCGCAACCTGCTGGTGCGGGCAACCATGGCCAACCCGGACGGCAAACTGCTGCCGGGCATGTTCGCCAGCCTGCTGATCCTGCTGCCCAACCCGCAGCCACAGGTGGTAGTGCCGGAAAGTGCCATTACCTACACCCTGTATGGCAACTCGGTGTATGTCGCCACGCCGAAAAAGGACAAAGACGGCAAGCCGGAGACCGACGACAAAGGCCAGCCGCAGCTGGTCGCCGAACAACGCACGGTGCAGACCGGCGAGCGCCGCGACGGTGTGGTGGTGGTCAGCAAAGGCCTGCAGGTCGGCGAACAGGTAGTCACCGCCGGGCAATTGAAGCTCGTCCCAGGTGCCGCAATCCGGATCGGCCAGGACCAGGCCCTCAAGCCCGAACCGGGCGCTGCGGCCAAGGACTGACAGGAGGCTGGCATGGCGTTCACCGACCCGTTCATCCGCCGCCCGGTGCTGGCCAGCGTGGTCAGCCTGCTGATCCTGCTGCTGGGCTTCCAGGCCTGGAACAAGCTGCAGATCCGCCAGTACCCACGCATGGAAAACGCCCTGATCACGGTGACCACCGCCTACCCCGGGGCCAATGCCGAAACCATTCAGGGCTACATCACCCAGCCGTTGCAGCAAAGCCTGGCCAGCGCCGAAGGCATCGACTACATGACCTCGGTGAGCCGGCAGAATTTCTCGATCATTTCCATCTACGCGCGCATCGGCGCCGACAGCGACCGGCTGTTCACCGAGCTGCTGGCCAAGGCCAACGAAGTGCGCAACAAACTGCCGCAGGACTCGGAAGACCCGGTGCTGAGCAAAGAGGCCGCCGATGCCTCTGCGCTGATGTACATCAGCTTCTACAGCAAGGAAATGAGCAACCCGCAGATCACCGACTACCTGTCGCGGGTGATCCAGCCCAAACTGGCCACCTTGCCGGGCATGGCCGAGGCGGAGATCCTCGGCAACCAGGTGTTTGCCATGCGCCTGTGGCTGGACCCGGTAAAACTGGCCGGCTTCGGCCTGTCGGCCACGGACGTGACCAATGCCGTGCGCCGTTACAACTTCCTGTCCGCCGCCGGTGAGGTAAAGGGCGAGTACGTGGTCACCAGCATCAACGCCAGCACCGAGCTGAAGTCGGCCGAAGCGTTCGCCGCCCTGCCGGTCAAGACCAGCGGCGACAGCCGCGTGCTGCTGGGCGATGTGGCGCGGGTCGAGATGGGCGCGGAGAACTACGACACGGTCAGCTCGTTCGACGGCACACCGTCGGTGTACATCGGCATCAAGGCCACCCCCGCTGCCAACCCGCTGGACGTGATCAAGGAAGTGCGGCGGATCATGCCCGAGCTGGAAAGCCAGTTGCCTTCGGCGCTGAAAGTGTCGATTGCCTACGACGCCACGCTGTTCATCCAGGCCTCCATCGATGAAGTGATCAAGACCCTCGGTGAAGCGGTGCTGATCGTGATCGTGGTGGTGTTCCTGTTCCTCGGCGCCCTGCGTTCGGTACTGATCCCGGTGGTGACCATTCCACTGTCGATGATCGGCGTGCTGTTCTTCATGCAGATGATGGGCTACTCGCTCAACCTGCTGACCCTGCTGGCCATGGTGCTGGCCATCGGCCTGGTGGTGGACGATGCCATCGTCGTGGTGGAGAACATCCACCGCCACATGGAAGAAGGCAAGTCGCCCTTCGACGCAGCCCTGGAAGGCGCGCGCGAGATCGCCATGCCGGTGGTGTCGATGACTATCACCCTGGCTGCCGTGTATGCGCCGATCGGCTTCCTGACCGGGCTTACCGGGGCGCTGTTCAAGGAGTTCGCCCTGACCCTGGCCGGCGCGGTGATCATCTCCGGCATCGTCGCCCTGACCCTGTCACCCATGATGTGCGCCCTGCTGCTGCGCCACGAGCAGAACCCCAGCGGCCTGGCCCACCGCCTCGACCAACTGTTCGAACGGCTGAAGGTGCGCTACCAGCGCCTGCTGCACGCCACCCTCGACAGCCGGCCGGTGGTGCTGGTGTTTGCGGTGATCATCCTGTGCCTGATCCCGGTGCTGCTCAAGTTCACCCAGAACGAACTGGCGCCCAACGAGGACCAGGGTGTGATCTTCATGATGAGCAGCTCGCCGCAGCCGGCCAACCTCGACTACCTCAATGCCTACACCGACCAGTTCACGCCGCTGTTCAAGGCCTTTCCCGAGTACTACTCGTCGTTCCAGATCAACGGCTTCAATGGTGTACAGACCGGCATCGGCGGCTTCCTGCTCAAACCCTGGAACGAGCGCGAGCGCACGCAAATGGAGCTGCTGCCGCTGGTACAGGCCAAGCTTGAAGAAATCGCCGGCCTGCAGATCTTCGGCTTCAACCTGCCGTCACTGCCGGGCACCGGCGAGGGCCTGCCGTTCCAGTTCGTGATCAATACCGCGGGCGATTACCCGGGTTTGCTGGAGGTGGCCCAGCGCATCAAGGCCCGCGCCCAGGATTCGGGCAAGTTCGCCTTCCTAGATGTCGACCTGGCCTTCGACAAGCCCGAGGTGGTGGTGGACATCGACCGGGCCAAGGCGGCGCAGATGGGCGTGTCGATGGACACGCTCGGCAGCACCCTGGCAACCTTGCTGGGCGAGGCAGAAATCAACCGTTTCACCCTCGAAGGGCGCAGCTACAAGGTGATTGCCCAGGTCGAGCGGCCCTACCGCGACAACCCGGGCTGGCTGAACAATTACTACGTGAAGAACGACCAGGGCAAGCTGCTGCCGCTATCGACCCTGATCACCCTCACCGACCGCGCTCGCCCGCGCCAGCTCAACCAGTTCCAGCAGCTCAACTCAGCCATCATCCAGGGCGTGCCGATGGTCAGCCTGGGCGAAGCACTGCAGACCGTGCAGGACATTGCCCGCGAAGAAGCGCCGGAAGGCTTTGCCTTCGATTATGCCGGCGTGGCCCGCCAGTACGTTCAGGAAGGCAGCGCGCTATGGGTCACCTTTGGCCTGGCGCTGGCGATCATCTTTCTGGTGCTGGCGGCGCAGTTCGAAAGTTTCCGTGACCCGTTGGTGATCCTGGTGACGGTGCCGTTGTCGATTTGTGGTGCGTTGCTGCCCCTGTTCCTCGGCATATCGAGTATGAACATCTACACCCAGGTCGGGTTGGTGACCCTGATCGGGCTGATCAGCAAGCACGGCATCCTGATCGTCGAGTTTGCCAACCAGTTGCGTGAGGCGCGTGGCTTGAGCGCGCGCGAGGCGATTGAAGAAGCCGCGGCGATTCGCCTGCGCCCGGTGCTGATGACCACAGCGGCAATGGTGTTCGGCATGGTGCCGCTGATCCTCGCGACCGGGGCCGGGGCGGTCAGCCGGTTTGACATCGGTACGGTGATTGCGACCGGGATGTCGATTGGTACGCTGTTTACCCTGTTTGTGCTGCCTTGTATCTACACCTTGTTGGCGCATAAGACCGTGGCCAAAGAAGCTGTTGTAACCTGAGAAGTTAATCATTCTCGAAGGCGTTGAAATCCCTGTAGGAGCGGCCTTGCGTCGCGAAAGGGCTGCAAAGCAGCCCCAGCAATATGTGCAATGGTGCAGAAATTCTGGGGCCGCTTTGCGGCCCTTTCGCGACACAAGGCCGCTCCTACAAAGGCGGTGCCAGCCCCGCAATAAGTATAAAGCAGACACAAAAACGCCAGAGGCCCCGCAATTGCGGGGCCTCTGGCATTTCTAGCTCACACCGGGTTCAACCGAACGGTCGCTCCCCCTGACTCAAGTCTGATCTTGTTGCTTGGAGGAGACAGAGCAATTCTTTCACGTAATTCGCACGACAAAAACCATAGCAAAACTGCTAGGGCACTCGCGCCCTATACGCCCTACTTCAAAATTCAACCACTCTTGAAAAATGAACTTGGTAAAAATTCCTACAACTTAATCAGAATTTTCGCCGCCCTCTTCAGCTTGTACATCTGGGGTTTATCGCTATGATCAAAAACGTCGCAATGACGCGACTCACAAACGGATGACTCAATATGAAAATCACTAAGATGGAATGCACTAAATTGGCGAATATGGCGCATTTGGTCAAAAAAAACCAAATAAGCCTTAACCCGTAAACGCTGAAGCGCAGTGCCGGCCTGCCCTTCAGTCCCAGGAGGAGCCATGATAAGCAAAGATTGCTTCTTTATCACCATGGATAACACCCTGATCTGCTGGGATTTTAAAAACCACAAACAGTACGAGTTATCAAGGGGCCACGCTTACCGACTAATCGACCTCATTTATGATAAAGATCACAGAAAATTTAATGATCAATTTACTGACGACTTAAAGCGCTCAAAGCCATCTGCCAACCCGACGAACATTTTTACAATCTATTTTCAAAAAACACCTAGCCATTTGCAAGGTCGTTATCAACCACGTAAAAAACAGTTGGACTCCTTGAATGCCCGCATTATCAAAAATGACGATTCTGGCAATCAAACGCACCGACTTATTGAAAGACGAACGCTATATGACAGAGTTCAAGACGGCGGGCCTCATCTTATGATTTTGACCGAAACTTTTAAAAACACTGTTCTTAGCCCAGTACTCTTGATCCTGTTATGCCTGTTAGGCGTCTTCCCTCTGGACGTCATCCTTCCTTCGTTCCCTGCACTTGCAGAAGCCTTTCTAGTAGATCCAAAGCTAATAGCTTATTCGGTAAGCCTGTTCGCGTTTGGCGTAGCTGTAGCGCAAATTGTTATTGGCCCGCTATCTGATCGAGTTGGGCGCAAGAGACTGTTACTCGGCGGGTTGGGGATATCCATTGCTGGGGCAATTGGCTGCCTGCTTTCAATCGACTATGAAATGTTTCTGGCTTTTCGGTTACTGCAAGCCGTCGGCTGTGGCAGCCTGGTTCTGAGCCAAGCACTTGTACAGGACCTGTATAGTGGAAAACAGCGTAACACCATGCGCATCCTATTGACGAGTGCAAGTGGCGTGTTCATATCAATCTCGCCCGTCGCTGGTGCAGTTCTCCAACAATCAATGGGTTGGACAGGCAGCTTTACGGTATTTATTGCAATTGCTGTTTTCGTCATCTTGCTTGCAGGAGTGATACTGCACGAAACACCTGTTTCAGCCGTGCGTAACTCAGGAGTACAAAGTTATCTTACCATGTTGCGCGACGCATCCTATGTAAGCTTTTCTCTACAAGCAACTTTAGCGTTCGCCTGCCACTTTTCCTTCATTGTCGTTGCACCGCTGCTACTCATGGAACAGCTAAGCCTGACGCCGTATGAGTGTTCTATTGCATTCATTTTCTACGGGCTCGCTTATGTGGTCGGTGGCGCAATCGCGACTTACTTGAACAATCGAGTCAGCGCACACGCTCAGATAGGCATGGGGTTTATGCTGATAGCCACTGCGGGAGCCGCTCTGTTGATTTGGCATTGGGTAGCAGGGCTGACAATACCAGGCCTCATGATACCGATGATCTTTTGTACAGCAGGAACGACGCTGGTACGCCCAGCTGCTGCCACGCAAGCATTAGCCCGCTATCCGCAGCAGGCGGGTGCAGCAGCATCGCTTAACACAACATTGCTATTTGCCGGGGGTGGTTTAGCTGGCACTTTGATTGCGACCACTGAACACCTGCTGCCGATGAGCTTGGGGGTTCTGTTCCTAAGCAGCGCCCTTGGCGGCTTCCTGCTGCTCATGTGTCTCAAAGGCAATAGCATGCAGCACTGCTAATTTCTGCAGAAAGCCAGTGAAGCAAACGCATAAATGCCAGAGGCCCCGCAATTGCGGGGCCTCTGGCATTTCTAGCTCACACCGGGTTCAACCCGCCGGCCGCAAGCCCTGGCGCATGCCAAACAGGAACAGCAACAGGTCCTGGTCCGGCTCGGCCTTGGCATGCTGCTGCGGTTTCATGTCCCGCGGTAGCGCGCACTGGTCGGCCATTTCAGCCTTGCTGAACACGGTCGGCTTTGGCTCTTCCCAGGCAGCGACCGCCACGGTGGTCACCGCCAGGCCTGCAATCAGGAACAAAGCTCGAGCTATTTCTAGTTTCATTACCCTAACCCTTTGACAGCGCTGCCAAACGCCATCTTGTAAAAGTAGAGCAGCGTTTGCCATTCCGCGTCATTGAGCGACGAATGGCGACGCAGCTGGCGCAGGTCGTTACCTGCCGCGCGCTGGCAACTGATGCGCCGCCGGCACTTTTCCAGGTCGAGCAAGGCCACTTCGACGCGGGCCTGCTCGCCTTCGCCGATCACCTTGATGAATACGTGCTTGCCATACAGGCAGCCGTGCTGCCAATGGCCCAGGTGCATGCGCGCCAGGTTATCCGCCAGGTCCTTGAGCATGCGCTCATGCACCACCTGCGGGTAACGCTCGCGGGCACCTTCGGCATGCCAGTTATCGAGCTCGACAAAGCCGTCCAGCGCTTCGCTGACCAGCAACGCACGCCACTGGTGGTCAGGATCGCGCTCGGCGCCACAGAAGACGATACGCGGAACGCGTACGCCCAGTTGCTCGAAGCTGGTCAGCGCATCGAGCTCACGCAACACAGTCGGCCGGCCGAAGGGGTGCAGAAGGCTGCGGTAGATGTGCCCGACCTGGCGCTTGGCATACAGCAGCTTGCCATTGGCATCGCTGAGACGTTGCACGCCACTCTCGCCGCCGCGGCGCTGGTTAGGCTCCTCGACCCACTCGCCTTGCTGGCGCCAGTAAAAATCGAACCGCGACTCCCCTTTCTGGGCTACAGCCATCAAACACTACCCCTTACGCAATACATAGACCCGCCACATGGCATAGAACGGCAGGAAGTCGAGGCGCTCCTGGATTCTGAAGCCGGCGGCCCTGAATTCTTCTTCAACCGTTTCGGCCGGTAACACAAAACGGTTCTGGTAATTGTCCTGCTCGGCCCTGACGCTGCGGCGCCGCTCCAGGTTTTTCCGCCGCCAGGCCTTGAAGTTGCCATCAACCCACAGCGACAGGATCACACTATCACGGCTAACCCTTTGAAATTCCGAAAGAATTTTCTTTCTGTGTGCCGACTCGCCAATGTGGTGGAACAAGCGCATGCAGAAAATGCTGTCCACCGCGTTGTCCGGCAAGTCGATGTCGAATGCCGATGTCTGCAAAGGCCGTACCCGTGATACCACCTCTGGCGGTTGCGCGGCACAGGCAGTCTCGATCATCGCCTCGGAATTGTCGGCGCCAATGATCACCCGGTTGGGCTTTTCTGCCAGCAGCGGCCAGAAGCGACCGGCGCCACACGGCAGGTCCAGTACCAGGCCAGGCTCGCCGGCCAATGCCAAGGCGCGACGCGCCAGTTGCTCATCGCGCTTGTGGGACAGCCGTCGTGCCAAGCCGTCCTGATGCTTGAGAAAGTACTCGCGGGCATGGTCTTTGTCGTACTTCTCGGAAAATTCAAGCTTGATGGGGCTACGCATTGGGCATCTCCAGACTCCATTGCGCCCACATTAGGCAGGCAAGCGTCGGAATCAGGTCATGCCGATGTGAAAAATATGTTGAACGCCGTTACAGCTGTAACAACACTTTACTCAACCAGGACGTCCGGGTCCCCCTTGACCACTGTGTTGCTCAGGTCCACGTGGAAACGGCAGCCGTGTGGCACGGCCGAGGTCAAGGTGACCCGCCAGCCTTGGTCGTCGCAGATCCGCTGTACCAGCGACAAGCCCAGGCCCAGGCCTTCGCCGCGTCGCTCGTCACCGCGCACGAATGGCTTGAACATCGCTTCTCGCTGTTCCTCAGGGATGCCCACACCGCTGTCTTCCACACTGAAGCCGTTGCTTTCCAGGCTCAGGCGGATATAACCACCATCGGTGTAGTGCGCTGCGTTACGCAGCAAGTTACCCATCACCGACTGCAGGAAAGTGGCGTTGTACAGCACTGCGCTGGCACTCACATGGCCATCGAAATACAGGGCCAGGCCCTTTTGCTCGATCGTGTCGCGCCACACCCCGACCAACTCGTCGGCCACCTCGCGCAGGGTTGCCCGCGATGCTACCGCGCCCTCGTCACGCTGGGCCCTGGCCAACATCAGGAAGGTCTTGACCAGTTCGCGCATTTCTTCGGTGGCGCGCGCCACGCGCTCCACCTGGCTGCGTGCGCGGGTATCGAGGTTGGGGTTTTCCAGCAGCAGTTCGCAGGAAGTGGCCAGCACCATCAAGGGTGTGCGCAGCTCGTGGCTGACGTCGCTGGTAAACAGCCGCTCACGGTTCAGCGCGTCGCGCAGCCGGCCCAAGGTGTCATCAAAGGCCACAGCCAACTGGCCGACTTCGTCCGCGGCATAGTCCGGCGCCAGCGGCGGGGCCAGGCCCAGCAACTGGTCGCGGTGGCGCACCTGGCGCGCCAGGCGGATAACCGGTGCCATCACCCGGCGCGCGACCAGCCAGCCGAGGATCACCGCCAGCACCAGGCTCAGCACAAAGCCCACCACCACCACGGCGAACAGCACGCGCTCGCGCTCTTCGAAGTCGCTCTGGTCCTGCAGCAGCACGTAGCGCCGGCCATCGACGATCTCGACCATGGCGTGGTACGACAGCTGGTCACGGAACACCTCGTGGAAACCGCGGTCCAGGTGGCGCAGGTCCTTGGGCATCTCGAAGTCGTCGCGCCCGCCACTGAAGTAGAACAGCTGGTCGGGGCGCGGGCGGTGGCTCCAGTCGCTGACGCTGTCCATGCGCAGCAGACGCTGCAGGTCGCCACCGAGTACCGAGGAAATCAGCCGCTCTTCAACCAGGTGCACGGTGGCGACGATACCGAAGGCGAAGGCCCCGGCCACCAGCGCGCTCATCAGGGCAAAAGCAATGATGATGCGCTGGGCAAGGCTTTGCTTAAACTCCATCGCGGCCCTCGGCGAGGCGATAGCCGACGCCATGGACGGTATGCAGCAGCGGTTTTTCAAACGGTTTGTCGATCACCTGGCGCAGCTGGTGCACATGGCTGCGCAGGCTGTCGCTGTCTGGGCAATCATCGCCCCACAGGGCTTCTTCCAGCACTTCGCGGCGCAGTACGTGCGGGCTCTTCTGCATCAGTACCGCCAGTAGCTTGAGGCCGACCGGGTTGAGCTTGAGCAGGCGGCCCTGGCGGGTCACTTCGAGGGTGTCGAGGTCGTAGCTGAGGTCGGCCACCTGCAAGGTGCGGCGCCCACCGCCCTGGGCACGGCGCAGCACGGCTTCGATGCGCGCGGCCAGTTCGGACAAGGCGAACGGCTTGAGCAGGTAGTCGTCTGCGCCGGAACGGAAGCCTTGCAGGCGGTCGTCGAGTTGATCGCGGGCGGTGAGCATGATCACCGGCGTGTCGCGGCGAGCGTCTTCGCGCAGGCGCTTGCACAAGGTGTAGCCATCGATGCCGGGCAGCATGATGTCGAGCACGATCAGGTCATAGTGCTCGGTGGCAGCCAAGTGCAGACCGGACAGGCCATCCTGGGCGCAGTCGACGGTGTAGCCCTTCATGCCCAGGTAATCGGCCAGGTTGGCCAGGATATCGCGGTTGTCTTCAACCAAAAGAATGCGCATCGGTTTCTCCTGTGCGGCGCTTCTCGCTATGGTGCGCGGCAGGCGCAGCTTAAGGCCTATGCCTGCACGGTGCCAGCCCCCGGGAAAATTCACCGCACTTGACGGTTTTTTCACTGATCCTTCACGGACACAGGATAGCGGGAAGCCGACAATGCCCGATCTTTTTCGTGCCCTGGAGCCGCCATGCAGCAACGCACCCGCCCTCGCCCGATCAATTACTGGCTGTACCTGGGGATCCCCCTGGCGACCGCGCTGGCTTTGATCCTGTTGGAACTGACTTCAGTCGACATGGACGTCGCCAACCTGTTCTTCGACCCGGCTGCCGGGCAGTTCATTGGCCGCCACAGCTATTGGCTGGAGAACATCCTGCATGACCGGGTCAAGCAAGTGGTGATTTTGCTGGGCGTGCTGTCATTGCTGACCTTCGTCGCCAGCTTCTTCGTCAAGCGACTGTTTGGCTGGCGTCGCGAACTGGGTTGCCTGGTGCTGGCACTGGGCTTGTCCACGGCGTTTGTCACGCCGCTGAAGAAGGTGACCCAGGTGCAGTGCCCGTGGAGCCTGACCCAGTTTGGCGGCAGCGAAACCTACAGCAAGTTGCTGGAGCCGCGCCCAGCTACCGACAAGCCAGGGCTGTGCTGGCCGGGTGGGCATGCCGCGACCGGGTTCTGCCTGTTCGGGCTGTTCTTCATGCTGCGTGATCGCAAGCCGCGCCTGGCGCGGGTGGCGTTTGTCGTGGCCTTGGTGGCCGGCTCGGTACTTGGCGTAGGGCGGATGATGCAGGGGGCACACTTCCTGTCACATAACGTGTGGACGGCGGTGTTCTGCTGGTTGATCGGGTTGGGGTCGTATTACCTGATTCTGTATCGCCGTGGGAGGGTTGAAGCGCCAGCCGTCGAACGCAGCGTCGCCTGAACCAGGGGCCGCTTCGCGGCCCGATCGCGACACAAGGCCGCTCCTACAGATTACGCGCTCCCCTGTAGGAGCGGCCTTGCGTCGCGATGGGCTGCGCAGCAGCCCCAATGGCCCCCACAGGAAAATAAAAAAGCCCCGGTTCTCGCGAACCGGGGCTCCTTATGGTGCAGGGGGTAAGGCTGGCTTACATCATGCCGCCCATGCCACCCATGCCGCCCATGTCTGGCATGCCGCCGCCAGCTGGGGCTTCGCTTGGCGCGTCAGCAATCATGGCTTCGGTGGTGATCATCAGACCGCCGATCGAAGCAGCAGCTTGCAGCGCCGAACGGGTGACCTTGGCTGGGTCCAGGATGCCCATCTCGATCATGTCGCCGTATTCGCCGGTAGCAGCGTTGTAACCGAAGTTACCCGAACCTTGCTTGACCTTGTCTGCAACAACGCTTGGCTCGTCGCCGGCGTTGGCAGTGATCTGGCGCAGCGGGGCTTCAACAGCGCGGCGCAGCAGGGCGATACCGACGTTCTGGTCTTCGTTGTCGCCTTTCAGGTCAACGATGGCCGACAGAGCGCGAACCAGGGCAACACCACCGCCAGGTACCACGCCTTCTTCAACGGCTGCACGGGTAGCGTGCAGGGCGTCTTCAACGCGCGCTTTCTTCTCTTTCATTTCAACTTCGGTGCCGGCACCGACCTTGATCACGGCAACACCGCCAGCCAGCTTGGCCAGACGCTCTTGCAGCTTCTCACGGTCGTAGTCCGAGGAAGTTTCTTCGATCTGGGCACGGATCTGCTTAACGCGAGCTTCGATCTCGGTGTCAGTACCTGCACCATCGATGATGGTGGTGTTTTCCTTGGACAGGATCACGCGCTTGGCGTTACCCAGGTGCTCCAGGGTAGCGGTTTCCAGGGACAGGCCGATTTCTTCGGAGATGACCTGGCCGCCAGTCAGGACGGCGATGTCCTGCAGCATGGCCTTGCGGCGGTCGCCGAAGCCCGGTGCCTTGACCGCAGCAACCTTGACGATGCCGCGCATGTTGTTGACGACCAGGGTAGCCAGCGCTTCGCCTTCAACGTCTTCAGCAACGATCAGCAGTGGGCGACCGGCCTTGGCAACGGCTTCCAGCACTGGCAGCAGCTCACGGATGTTGGAGATTTTCTTGTCAACCAGCAGCAGCAGCGGGCCTTCCAGCTCGGCAACCATGGTGTCAGGCTTGTTGACGAAGTATGGCGACAGGTAGCCACGGTCGAACTGCATGCCTTCTACGACGGACAGTTCGTTTTCCAGGCCCGAGCCTTCTTCAACGGTGATCACGCCTTCTTTACCGACTTTTTCCATGGCTTCGGCGATGATTTCACCGATGGAGTTGTCGGAGTTGGCAGAGATGGTACCTACCTGGGCGATGGCCTTGGAGTCGGCGCATGGCTTGGACAGGTTCTTCAGCTCGGCAACAACGGCAGCAGTGGCCTTGTCGATACCGCGCTTCAGGTCCATCGGGTTCATGCCGGCAGCGACGGCTTTCAGGCCTTCGTTGACGATGGCCTGAGCCAGAACGGTAGCGGTGGTGGTGCCGTCACCGGCAGCGTCGTTGGCCTTGGAAGCGACTTCCTTGACCAGCTGGGCGCCCATGTTTTCGAACGCGTCTTTCAGCTCGATTTCTTTGGCGACGGAAACGCCGTCCTTGGTGATGGTCGGCGCGCCGAAGCTCTTGGCCAGTACCACGTTACGACCTTTCGGGCCGAGGGTCGCTTTTACCGCGTCAGCCAGAACGTTGACACCAACCAGCATTTTCTTACGAGCGGAATCACCGAATTTTACGTCTTTAGCAGCCATGATCGTTTAATCCTTGGAATTCTTTGGAGTAACGGGAAGTCGGGGAAATCAGCCTTCGATAACGGCGAGGATTTCGTTCTCGGCCATGACCAGCAGGTCTTCGCCATCGACTTTCACGGTGTTGCTGCCCGAGTAAGGGCCGAAAACCACTTTGTCACCGACTTTAACAGCCAGCGCACGTACTTCGCCGTTTTCCAGAACGCGACCGGTGCCAACAGCAACGACTTCGCCGCGGTTTGGTTTTTCAGCGGCCGAACCCGGCAGGACGATACCGCCAGCGGTTTTCGATTCTTCTTCGCTGCGACGGATGACTACGCGGTCATGCAGAGGACGAAGCTTCATTGTCGATCTCTCCCAAATTGTGGTTTTCATCGGCCGGTATCGAAACCGGCGGGTTGATGCTGTCCGGCGTTGCCGGGAGGCTGCTCGCATGGGGCGAACTGCCTGAGTTATGTCTGGTGTTTCCACCAGAAACCTTGCGGTGACCACATACATGAGGCCGCCATATTCAATTACAAGGCTTCAGATGCAAAATTTTTCAGTTGGCTGAAAAAGCCCGGGGCCGCATGCGCGGCCCCGGGGTTACAACGGTGTTTATTTGTCGCGGCGCTCGTACTCGCCTTCGATCACATTCGGGCGATGGCCACCATCGCGCGGCTGCGCCTGGAACGGGTCATCCTGGAACGCCCGCTGGCGCATGGCCTGGGCCTCGGCACGTTCACGCATCTTGCGCGCAGCCAGGCGACGGGTGAACGGCAGCAGGCACAGCACACCAAGTACGTCGCTGATGAAGCCCGGCAACAGCAGCAAGCCGCCACCCACGGCCATCATCAAACCCTGGAACATGTCCTCGGCGGGCAGTTCGCCACGCTGCAGGCTTTCGCGGGCACGCAGGGCGGTGGCCAGGCCGGCCACGCGCATGACCAGCACACCCAGGGCGGAGCCGGCGATGATCAGCAGCAGCGCCGGGAAGAACCCGATGGCCGCGCTGACCTTTACGAAGACGAACAGCTCCAGCACCGGAAACAGCAGAAGCAACAGTAGAAAAGCACGCATCAAAGCATTCCTCGTCGGAAGAGAACCTTCCTGTAAGACCTACAGGTGGATGCGAATGCCCGTTTTTTCAACCCTCAACCTCTGTCGTAGCCGGCCACTGGTCGGCGCGCGCCAGCAAAACCAAGGCTTCGCGTACTTGTGTCGGCGTGTTGCAAATGCTCGGGAAAGGCAACCAGTGCACCGCCTGGCCGATGCGCAGGTGCATGCCTTCGCTGTCTACCCCGACCATCTGCGCTGGCGCATGGCGTGGCAGGTCGGTCAGTTCCACATAATGGGCGATGGCATTGGCGTGGTCGCTGTTCATGTGCTCGACCATGCTCGCCTCGGCCTTGCCGGCGAACGGGTTGGCCAGGGTCACCTGGTCGAGCCAGTGGATCGCGCCGAAGCCGCCGATGTAGCGGTGGCGTACCGGCTGCAAGACCCAGAAGTCGAAGTCGTGGGCCTTGTGGTAGTTGGCGGCATCCGGGAAATAGCGGTAGTAGCGCTCGGCAGCGGCCTCGATGGCGGCTTCGTCGACCAGCTTGAGCGCCTCGGCCATCACCGTCAGGCGCCCTACGGCCTGCACATCCTCGGCTTCGCGCTCCCCGACCAGCAGCGAGCACTTGGGGTCTTGCTGCAGGTTGTGGGTGTGCTGGGCGATGCGGCTGATGAGAATCAGCGGTTTGCCCTCGGCATCCAGGCAGTAGGGTACGACCGAACCGAACGGGAAGCCGGGCATCGACTTGGAATGGGTCGAGAGTACGCCGCGGTATTCCTTGAGCAGCAGTTCCCGGGCGGGGCGGATGGCGTTGGTACTCACTTGGGGGCGGCTCCTGGCGGCGGACTGGGTAAATGACAAGATAAGCATTATCACATCCAGTGCCAATGGGGCTGCTTTGCAGCCCTATCGCGACGCAAGGCCGCTCCTACAGGGGATCGCGTACTCCTGTAGGAGCGGCCTTGCGTCGCGAAAGGGCCGCAAAGCGGCCCCAGGGATTTACCAGGTAACGCCGAACCCAGCGGTATAGCGCGTCTTCTCCAGATCACTGTCACGCGTTCCGCTGATGATGTCGCGCTCGGCCTTGAGGTTGAGCGAAGCCCACTCGGTCACCTTGTAACGCAACCCGACCTCGGCATCCAGGGAGTAGTCGGCCACGCCACCCAGCGGCTTGGCGAGCTCGCCATTGGTGAACAACTGCACGTTCTTGCCGATCAGGTAGCGGGTATAGTCCCACTTCACCGCGGCAGAATAGAAGTTGTCCTTGCTGCCGTCCTGGTATTCGAAGTCGGTGCGGTTGATCAGCGAACCCAGCGAGAACGCGCCCAGTTCGTCGTCCCAGAACTGGTAACCCGGGCCAGTACCCACGGTACGCTGGCGGGCCAGGTCTTCGATGCGATCACGCTTGTATTCCGCCCGCCCTTGCCAGAACCACTTCTCGGTGATGAAGCGGTCCAGGGCATACTCGGCACTCCAGTTGTCCGTGGTCGTGACGTCGTCCTTGGTCTCGCGGTTGTACTCGCCTTCGGCATTGTGCCGCCAGCGGCCGTGACGGGCCGTGGTCTTGAAGCTGACGTCGTAGTCGTCGGTGTCATTTTCGGCACGCTTGTAATCCAGCGCCACGTCGACGTTACCTTTCCAGACCAGGTCCTCGACCAGCGGCTTGGGTTTCATGATCTGCTCGATGCTGGCCAGTTCCACGGTCTTTGGCGCGTCGCCATTGGCCAATGTCACCTTGCCTGCTTCCGCAGCCTTCAGCGACTTCGCCTTTTCACCACTGTAGGCGTCCTGCTTGACCAGCATCTCCTGGTCGCTTTCCAGGGTCTGAACTTGTTTCCAGTCCAAGGCAATGGACCCGCCATACGGGGTTTCCAGCAGCAGCTTGCCGCCATCGAAGACTTTGATCTTGCCGCTTAGCCGGTCACCGTTCTTCATCCACACGGTATCGGCAAATACCGGTGAGGCGCACAGGGAGGCAGCTAGCAGGCACAACAAGGATCTAGAATACATAAACGGACTACGGTTCGATTTGACGAAAAAAGCCGGGCATTATCCAGATACCGACAACCAGAGCAAGGACAGACCGGGAGCCCGCCGTTGAGTTCAACGCTCATTTGCCCGACCACCGGTCCGGTTTCATCTACAGCCCAAGGGGGGCGTGATGTCTGAAGCCTATGAGCACGCCCTCGACTGCGCCGAAGGCCGACGAACGGCGTTGTATTCGGTGCTCGGCCAAGTACCGGCGGGCAAGGTGGTGAGCTACGGCCAACTGGCCGAACTGGCAGGGCTTGGCCGCGCCGCACGCTGGGTCGGGCGCACGCTCGGGCAGTTGCCCGCAGATACCCGCCTGCCCTGGCACCGGGTGCTCGGCGCGGGGGGCCGGCTGAGCCTGGCACTGGGTACCCCGTCGGGGGATGAACAACGGGCGCGACTGCGCGCGGAGGGTGTGAATGTAACCAACAATCGTGTGGATATGACGCGCCATGGCTGGCGCCCAATGGAGCACAGCGGTTAGAGTGCGCGCTTTGTTTTCGAATACTTGAGGCAGATGTTGGCCCATGCCCCGTAAAACCTGGCGCGCTGCGCTTGCTGCCTATGCCAGCCCGTCAACCTTGGTACTTTTGCTGCTCGGTTTCGCCGCCGGCTTGCCGTACATGTTGGTGTTCTCGACCCTGTCGGTGTGGTTGCGCGAGGCCGGTGTGGCCCGCGAGACCATTGGTTACGCCAGCCTGATCGGCCTGGCCTACGCCTTCAAGTGGGTGTGGTCGCCGCTGCTCGACCAATGGCGCCTGCCGCTGCTTGGCGGCCTGGGCCGGCGGCGCTCGTGGCTGCTGCTGTCGCAGTCACTGGTGGTCATCGGCCTGGTCGGCATGAGCCTGTGTGACCCGCAGCAACATCTGTCGTGGCTGATCGCCATGGCCGTACTGGTAGCCTTTGCCTCGGCCACCCAGGACATCGCAGTCGATGCCTACCGCCTGGAAATCGCCGACGACCAGCGCCAGGCCGCGCTGGCTGCCAGTTACATGGCCGGCTATCGGATCGCTGCACTGCTCGCCACGGCTGGCGCCCTGTTCTTTGCCGAGTGGTTCGGTTCCACCGGTTTCAGCTACCTGCACAAAGCCTGGGCCGGCACTTACGTGATGTTCGGGGTCATGATGCTGCCCGCGCTGTTCACCACCCTGATCATGCGCGAACCCCCCGTGCCCCTGCGCACCCAGCTGTCTGCAGCACGCTACGGGCTGGTGCACCAGATGGCCTCGGTGTTCGTGCTGATCATCCTGCTGGTGTCGGTACCGGCCAGCTTCACCCAGATGTTCAATACCGGCTGGTCCACGGTCATATCCGGTGATGCCACGCCGCTCGACCTGCTGGTGGAAGACCGCGCCTTCCTACGCCTGATTCTTTATGTGTTGCTGAGCTGGGCGTGCCTGTCGAGCCTGGGCCGCCGCGGCCTGGCCCCGGTGCTGACACCGGTCAACGACTTCATCGCCCGCTACCGTTGGCAGGCCCTGCTGCTGCTGGGCCTGATCGCCACCTACCGCATGTCGGACACGGTTATGGGCGTGATGGCCAACGTGTTCTACATCGACATGGGCTTCACCAAGGACCAGATTGCCAGCGTCAGCAAGATCTTCGGCCTCATCATGACCCTGGTCGGTGCTGGCGTCGGCGGCCTGCTGATCGTGCGTTTCGGCATCATGCCGATCCTGTTCATTGGCGGCGTGGCCTCGGCGGGTACCAACATCCTGTTCCTGATGCTGGCCGACATGGGCCCGAACCTGGAAATGCTGGTGGTCACCATCTCACTGGACAACTTCAGCTCCGGCATGGCCACCTCGGCCTTCGTCGCCTACCTGTCGAGCCTGACCAACCTGAAGTTCTCGGCCACCCAGTACGCGCTGCTCAGCTCGATCATGCTGCTGCTGCCGCGGTTGATTGGCGGGTATTCGGGGGTGATGGTGGAGAAGTTCGGGTACCACGACTTCTTCCTGATTACCGCACTGCTGGGTGTGCCTACGCTGATCCTGATCGCCTTGCAGTGGCGCCAAGAGGCTGGGCGAGGGACGCCGGTGGCAGAGGAAAATTCAGCGGCCGAGCGGCCCTGATAGATTTGCAGCGCCTGTACTGGCCTCTTCGCGGGCTCGCCCGCTCCCACAGGTAAATCACAGGTTCAGACATTGTGGTGTACCTGTGGGAGCTGGCTTGCCGGCGATAGGGCCGATACAGAGAACATTGATTACTGAGTAACAGCCCCTTCCCCAGGCCGCCCACCCACCACATACCACAGCGGCCACAGTGCCAGAGCCCCTGCCACCCCCGCCGCCAGGGCAAAGTGCAGCAAGCTGGCACCGGCACCTATCATCGCCAACAGCGCCCCGCCCAGCCCCAGCAGGGCGATGGTGATCATCCCCAGCATCGCCGAGACCAGGCCCTTGCTCTGCTCGCTGGAGAACAGCGTCATGCGGTACAGCACCGCGTTGGCTACGCCCAGGCCCAGCGCGTACAGCGACATGCCTGCCACCACGCTGGTCACGCTCGGCCAGTACCAGGTCGCCAGTACCATCAGGCTCAACCCCGACAGATACGGCCACAGTGCACCACGTACCAGCGCCGGTAGCGGGTAACGGTCGGCAATACGGTTGATGATCAGGTTGCCGAGGATCAGCCCGCCAAACACCGGCAACTGCCACAAGGCGTACGCCATCGTGCTCAACCCCTCGTCATGAATCAGCAGCACTGGCGACAGGCCGATCCAGCCAATCAGTGGCAAGCCCACCAGGCCCAGCGCGGCGCTGCCGGCAACGAAGCGGCGGTTGGCCAGCAGCTGGCCGTAGCCCGCCAGCAGTGGCAGCAGGTGGATTGGCGTGAACGCCAGGCGTGAGCCGTCGCGGCGCTCCACGCCCAGGGTTTCCGGCATCAGCCGGTACAACAGCACCCAGCACAGGACCGCGCCGATGGCGAAGGCCACGAACAGCCAGCGCCAGTCCAGCCACTGCAGCAGCAAGGTGCCTACCAGCGGCCCGAGCAGCGGCGACAGCAAGGCGATGTTGGCCAACAGCGCCATCATGCGCACGGCGTCTGCCTCGCTGAAGGCTTCGTTCAGGGCCGGGTAGCTGACCGTGACCACAAAGCCCAGGCCAATGCCCTGCAGCAGGCGCAGCAGGTTGAACAGGCCGATGTCGTGAACCCAGAACGTGGCCAGGCAAGCCAGGCCAAAGAACGTGCAGCCGACCAGCAGCAGCGGGCGCCGCCCGTAGCGGTCAGCCAGCGGGCCGATCAGCCATTGCAGTACCACGCCACCCAGCAGGTACAGGTTGAGGGCATGGGGGATGTATTCCGGGCTGGCGTTCAGGTCGCCGACCACTACCGGCATGGCCGGCATGACTGCGTCACTGGCCAGGTAGGTGAGCAGCTCGAACAGGGCCAAGGTCAGGCCGAACAGCAAGGCGCGCAGGGGGGTGATGTACAGCAATGGTTTCATGATGGCGTATCGGGTGTGGCAGGTGGGCTAGGGTATATGCCAGAAATGACGGGGTTTTGCTGTGAACAAGTGTAAAAACGGGGCCGCTGCGCGCCCCATCGCGACACAAGGCCGCTCCTACAGAGATCGCGTTAACCCCTGTAGGAGCGGCCTTGTGTCGCGATGGGGCGCGCAGCGGCCCCGGCTTTCTACAACCTTACTGTGCGGCAGTTTCCTGCACCACACGAATCACCCGCTGCGGAAACGGAATGTCGATCCCTTCAGCCTTCAACCGGTCACGCGCATGCTCGTTGAGCATGAACATCACATCCCAGTAATCAGACGTCTTGGTCCACAAGCGCAGCGACACCGTGATCGCGCTGTCACCCAACGTTGCCACTACGGCCTGCGGCGCCGGGTCGGCCAGTACACGCGGGTCCTTGGCCAATTCAAGCAGCACGTTACGGGCCTTTTGCAGGTCGGCCTCGTAATCCACGCCCACATCGAACACCACCTTGCGCGTCGGCTGGCGGTTGGTGTTGGTGATGATGCCGTTGGACAGGCTGCCGTTGGGCATGATCACAGTCTTGTTGTCACCGGTACGCAGCACGGTGTGGAAGATCTGGATGCTGTCGACGGTGCCGGAAACACCCTGCGCCTCGATCCAGTCGCCGATGCGGAACGGACGGAACATCAGGATCAGCACACCCCCGGCGAAGTTTGCCAGGCTGCCTTGCAAGGCCAGACCGATGGCGAGACCGGCGGCACCGATGGCGGCAACGAACGACGTCGTCTCGATGCCGATCATCGAGGCCACGCTGACCAGCAGCAGCACCTTCAACACAATGTTGGCCAGGGTGCTGATAAAGCCCTGCAGCGCCAGGTCGGCGTTGCGCAGGCCGACCAGCTTGCCCAGGCGGGCGCTGACCTTGTTGATGATCCACCAGCCGACCGCCAGGGTCAGCAGCGCCAGCAGCACACGGCTGCCGTATTCCATGATCAAGGGGATCCAGGTTTGCGATTGGCGGACCAGCTGATCGACTTCAGCGTTCAAATCCATATTCATCTCCTGATGCCGAGCGGCAAGTACACGGTAGAACAGGCCGCGTGTTCACGCAGCCCCGGCCCCCATGGACATCATCTGGCCATCGGGGTTCCGGGCGTGGCGATCAGTCGCGGAAGTTGTTGAACTGCAGCGGCATGTCGAATTCCTTGGTGCGCAACAGGGCAATGGCTTCCTGCAGGTCGTCGCGCTTCTTGCCGGTGACACGCACCTGCTCACCCTGGATGGCGGCCTGCACTTTCAACTTGCCATCCTTGATGGTGGCAACGATCTTCTTGGCCAGGTCCTTGTCGATGCCTTCGCGGAACTTGGCTTCCTGTTTCTTTTCCTTGCCGGACGGATATGGGTCTTTGGTTTCCAGGCATTTCACGTCGATCTTGCGCTTGACCAGCGCCAGGCGCAGGATTTCCAGCATGGCTTCGAGCTGGAACTCCTCCTCGGCGGTGAGCATCACGGTCTGATCCTTGTCCTTGAACTCGAAGGTGCCCTTGCCCTTGAGGTCGTAACGGCGGTCAAGCTCCTTGATGGCGTTGTCGACCGCATTCTGCACTTCGTGCTTGTCCAGTTCCGATACCACGTCGAACGAAGGCATGGTTGTTCTCCCAAAATAAAAGCGCGCTCAGGCTGAAGATGGAGCGCGCTGGGTTTGACGGTTAAAATGCGGGCTCATTATAACGGGTTGCGAAACGCATATGAGCAGCACCTGGCATATTCTCGGCGCCGGCAGCCTGGGCAGCCTGTGGGCCTGCCGCCTGGCACGCGCAGGCAGGGCCGTACGCCTGATCCTGCGTGACGGGCAACGGCTGCAGGCTTATCTACAGGCCGGTGGCCTGACCCTGATCGAACAGGACCAGCCCCGGCACTACGCCATCCCCGCCGAAACCGCGCAGGCGCATGGCCCCATCCACCGCCTGCTGGTGGCCTGCAAGGCATATGACGCCGCCCCGGCAATTGCCGGTATTGCACCGCGGCTGGCCGAAGGCGCCGAAGTGCTGCTGTTGCAGAACGGCTTGGGCAGCCAGGACGAAGTCGCCGATCTGGTGCCGCACGCACGCTGCATCTTTGCCTCCAGCACTGAAGGAGCATTTCGTGAGGGCGACTGGCAAGTGCGCTTTGCCGGCCACGGTTTCAACTGGCTGGGCGACCCGCGCAACCCGGAGCCGCCGGTTTGGTTCGATGACCTGCACCAGGCCGGTATCCCCGCCGAGTGGACGGTGGATATCCTCTCCCGCCTGTGGCGCAAGCTGGCGCTCAATTGCGCGATCAACCCGCTGACCGTGTTGCACGACTGCCAGAACGGCGGGCTGCTGGGGCATCTGCCTGAAGTGGAGGCCCTGTGCGCCGAACTGGCTGGGTTGCTGCGCCGATGCGGCCAGCCACAAGCAGCGGACGGGTTGGACGAAGAGGTGCAGCGGGTGATCCTTGCCACTGCAGCCAACTACTCTTCCATGTACCAGGACGTGCGCGCGGGCCGACGCACCGAGGTGCATTACCTGCTCGGCCATGCCTGCCGCGCGGCCGAACGCCATGGCCTGCACCTGCCGCAACTGGAACACCTGCAGCAGCGCCTGGTCGAAAACCTGCGTGTACGCCACTTGCCCAGCGACTGACGCGGCCCCTTCAACCGGATACGGACATTGCCAAGCCCATGACCTTGCGCCAACGCCTGGAAAACCTCCCGGTCGGGCAGAAACTGCTGGCGGCCCTGCTGGTGCTGCTGGTAACCATCCTGCTGGTGGCCAACCTCACCTTCATCAGCGCCGCCTACTGGATCACCCAGGAAAGCATGGCGCCGCAGGCGTTGCAGACCATCGGCCGGTTGGTGGCCAACCCGCAGCTGGCGGCCCGTGCTGGCGACACCCCGGAAACCGCCAGCGCCCTGCTCAAGGAGCTGGACAGCTACACGCCATTGCGCGCTGCCGCCGTCTACGGCGGCGATGGCCGCATGCTGGCGCAGTTGCAGCATGGCGACCCCATGGCCTTGCCCAAGCGCTTTCGCAACATTGACGGCTGGCGCCTGATGGAGTTTCGCAGCACACAGCTGATACGCATCCCACGCGACGCCAACCCACCGGCGCACCTGCTGCTGGTGGCCAGCAGCGAACTGCCCACGGCGTTCTACACCGGCACGCTCAGCGCCAGCCTGGGCATTCTGGTGTTCAGCATCCTGCTTTGGATTGTCGTTGCCCGGCAGATCAAGCGCCTGATCACCCAGCCGATCAACCAGCTGGAAGAACTCAGCCGCCAGGTCACCCGCGAAGAGAGCTATGCCCTGCGCGCCCGGCGTGGCAACGACGATGAAATCGGCAGCCTGGCCGCGGCCTTCAACACCATGCTGTCGCGTATCGAGGCCCGTGAGCAGCAGCTCAAGCGCGCTCGCGACGAGTTCCAGGACGCCTACGACCAGGCCCAGGGCCTGGCCGAGGAAACCCGCCATACCAACCGCAAGCTGGAACTGGAAGTGCAGGTGCGCAGCAAAATCGAGAAAAAACTCACCGGCTTCCAGAACTACCTCAACAGCATCATCGACTCGATGCCCTCGGCACTGATCGCCCTCGACGAACAACTCTACGTGACCCAGTGGAACCACGAAGCCACCGTGCTTTCCGGCACACCGCTGGATGAAGCACTGAACCAGCCGGTGTTCATTGCTTTCGAGCCACTCAAGCCGTTCCTGCCGCAACTGAAGGAAACCGTGGAAAGGCACCGGGTGGCGAAGATCGAGCGGGTCACCTGGCCCAAGGGCGACGACCTGCGCCACTACGCCCTCACCTTCTACCCGCTGACCGGTGGCGGCGGCCGAGGGGTAGTTATCCGCATCGACGACATCACCCAGCGCCTGTCGCTGGAAGAGATGATGGTGCAGTCGGAGAAAATGCTCTCGGTCGGAGGCCTGGCCGCCGGCATGGCCCACGAGATCAACAACCCGCTGGGCGCCATCCTGCACAACGTGCAGAACATTCGTCGGCGCCTTTCGCCGGACCTGCCGCGCAACCTGGAACAGGCTCAAGAGCTGGGTGTCGACCTGGCCACGATCAATCGGTACCTGGACAGCCGCGAAGTGCCGCAACTGCTCGATGGCATCCAGCAAGCCGGCGCGCGGGCGGCGAAGATCGTTACCCACATGCTCAGTTTCAGCCGCCGCAGCAACCGCCAGCTGGTGCCCTGCGAGCTGCCGGCACTGATCGACCAGGCGCTGGAAATTGCCGGCAATGACTTTGACCTGACTATCGGTTTCGACTTCAAGGGCCAGGCCATCGTGCGCCAGTTCGACCCCGCGCTGGGGCCGGTGCCATGCACCGCCAACGAGCTGGAACAGGTACTGCTCAACTTGCTGAAGAACGCCGCCCAGGCCATTCACCTGCGCCCACAACCCAGTGAGCCCGGGCGCATCACCCTGCGTACCCGGCTGAACCCGCCGTGGGCGGAAATCCAGGTCGAGGACAACGGCGTCGGCATGCCCGAAGCGGTGCGCAAGCGCACCTTCGAGCCGTTCTTTACCACGAAGGAAATCGGCCAGGGTACCGGGCTGGGCCTGTCGGTTTCGTACTTCATCATCACCAACAACCACAAGGGGCAGATGGAAGTGCAGTCCACGCCCGGCCAGGGCACCTGCTTCACCCTGCGCCTGCCCCTCGGCCAGCCGGCAGCGGTAGCGCCGGCCAAAACGGAGCAATGACATGGGCTACCGCCTTTCGAAGATCTACACCCGTACCGGCGACAAGGGCGAAACCGGCCTGGGCGACGGCCGCCGGGTGCCCAAGGACCACCCGCGGATCGAAGCGATTGGCGAGGTGGACAGCCTGAACAGCCAGTTGGGCGTACTGCTGGCGGGCCTGGCCGAGCACGGCCTGGATGAGGTCAGTAAAGTGCTGGCGCCGTGTCAGCACCGCTTGTTCGACCTGGGCGGTGAACTGGCGATGCCCAGCTACCAGGCGTTGAACCAGGCAGAACTGGAGCGCCTGGAGGCGGCCATCGATGTGTGGAACGAAGAGCTGGGGCCGTTGAAGAACTTCATCTTGCCCAGTGGCTCGATGCTGGTGGCGCAGGCGCATGTGTGCCGTAGCCTGGCGCGCAGTGCCGAGCGGCGGTGTCAGGAGTTGAATGCATTGGAGCCGCTGGAGGGGGTTGGGTTGGCGTATATCAACCGGCTGTCTGACCTGCTGTTTGTGGCGGCGCGGATCATTGGGCGGCGGCAGGGGGTGGATGAGGTGTTGTGGCAGCCTGCTGAAAAGCCTCAGGGCTGATATTTTTGGGCTGCTGTGCAGCCCATCGCGACGCAAGGCCGCTCCTACAGGGGTACGCGAACTTTTCAGGGTTGTGCGGTCCCTGTAGGAGCGGCCTTGCGTCGCGATGGGCCGCAAAGCGGCCCCAATTACTAGGCTTCAGGCCAGAATGCGCGTATCCCGGCCACACCCTGCGCCCCTGCTTCCCAGGCCTTCTCCCGCTCACCCGGCCCGACCCCACCCAGCAGGTACACCGGCTTGCTGAACCCGGCAATCAAGCGCTGTGCCTCTTCCCAGCCCAATGGCACCGCCTCGGGATGCGTCTGGGTCGCCTGCACCGGCGACAAGGTGACAAAGTCCACGCCCATCTGCTCGGCCAGCGCCAGCTCTTCGGCACTGTGGCAGGACGCCGCCAGCCAGCGCTCCTTGGGGAACGGCCGCCCTTTGGCAGCGTACTTGCGCAATTGCGCGGCGGTCAGGTGCCAGCCGGCCGACGGGAAGTCACCCAGCCATTCCAACGGCCCCTTGAGCATCAGCTGCGCCTTGCCCCCACACAGCCCGACCGCATCCACTGCCACGTCGCGGTACTTGGGGTCGTACATGTCCGGGGCACGCAACTGGATCAGGCGAATGCCGCTGGCCACGGCCTTCTGGATGCCCTTGAGCATCTGCGGCACTTCCAGGCCGTCCGGGGTAATCAGGTACTGGTCCGGCAGGCGCGCAGCCGCCACGATCGGCTTGTTGGCCTCGGGGAACGCGTACTGCGGCAGGTCGCGCGGGGCAACCCATTCCAGCGGCTGGCCCTCGGCACCGTGCGGCTCGCCGGTGAACGCCAGGACCTCACGCACATCCAGCAGCACCTGCTTGTCCGGGTAGTCGTGGCTGACCTTGATCAGCGCACGCGAACCGCTCACCTCGATACCCAGCTCTTCACGCAGCTCGCGGGCCAGCGCCGCTTCGACGCTTTCGCCCTCCTCCACCTTGCCGCCGGGGAACTCCCACAGGCCGCCCTGATGCTGGGTGTCGGCACGCCGCGCGATCAGAATACGGCCATCAGTGCCACGAATGACGGCCGCTACTACATGAATCCGTTTCACACTTCACGCTCCGCCAGGCCAGCCTGCTGCCAGGCCTGGAAGGCTGGCCACTGGTAAATGGTCTCGATGTAGGCCGCAGCCTCCGCAGGCACCTCCACACGGTACGTGCGCAGGCGCACGGCCACCGGGGCGAAGAAGGCATCGGCCAGGCTCGGCTTGCCGAACAGGAACGGGCCGCTGTCTTCGGCCACCAGGCGGCATTCGGACCACAGCGCGACGATGCGGTCGATGTCGATCTGTACGTCCAACGGCATGTTGTCCAGTGCCTGGTCACGCGCCAGGTCGAACGGCATGGCGCCGCGCAGGGCGAAGAAGCCGCTGTGCATCTGCGCGCAGGCCGAACGGGCCTGGGCCCGCGCTGCCACGTCGGCAGGCCACAGTTGAGCCTCGGGATGGCGTTCGTTGAGGTATTCGGCGATTGCCAGCGAATCGGCGATTACACCATGCTCGGTCTTGAGCAACGGTACCTTGCCGGTAGCGGAATAGGCGAGAAGGCGCTGACGGGTGTCAGGCTGATTGAGCTTGATCAGGGTTTCTTCGTAGGGCACGCCGGCCAGTTCGAGGGCCAGGGCGCCACGCAGCGACCAGGAGGAGTACAGCTTGTCGCCGATGATCAGGTGATAGCTCATGGTTCGGCTCCATCGGTTTGGATTTTTTTTGGGGCTGCTTTGCAGCCCAATCGCCGGCAAGCCAGCTCCCACAGGTACAGCACAGGGCCTGAAGGCTAGGCTGTACCTGTGGGAGCTGGCTTGCCGGCGATTGGGCCGCAAAGCGGCCCCATTTGGATCAGGTACGGTACTCGGCGTTGATTTTCACGTACTCGTGGGACAGGTCGGTGGTCCAGATGGTTTCGCTGCACTGGCCACGGCCCAACTCGATACGGATGGTAATCTCTTCCTGGGCCATCACTGCCGAACCCTGCGCTTCGGTATAGCTCGGGCTGCGGCCACCCTGGCTGGCGATGCACACGCTGTCCAGGTACACATCGATCAGGCTCACATCCAGCTCCGGCACACCGGCACGGCCAACGGCGGCGAGGATACGGCCCCAGTTCGGGTCGGAGGCAAACAGTGCGGTCTTGATCAGCGGCGAGTGGGCAACGGCGTAGCCGACGTCCAGGCATTCCTGGTGGTTGCCACCACCGTTGACCTGCACGGTGACGAACTTGGTCGCACCTTCGCCGTCACGGACGATGGCCTGGGCCACTTCCATGCACACTTCGAACACGGCCTTTTTCAGCGCTTCGAACAGTGCGCCGCTGGCTTCGGTGACTTCCGGCAGGTTGGCTTTGCCGGTGGCGATCAGCATGCAGCAGTCGTTGGTCGAGGTGTCGCCGTCGATGGTAATGCGGTTGAACGACTTGTTGGCGCCGTCCAGCATCAGGTCCTTGAGTACCGCCGGGGCAACTTTGGCGTCGGTGGCAATGTAGCCGAGCATGGTGGCCATGTTCGGGCGGATCATGCCGGCGCCCTTGCTGATGCCGGTGACGGTAACGGTCACGCCGTCGTGCTGGAACTGCCGGCTGGCACCCTTGGGCAGAGTGTCGGTGGTCATGATGCCGGTGGCGGCTTCAGCCCAGTGGTTCTCCGACAGGTTGTCGAGGGCGGCTTGCAGTGCGCCTTCGATCTTCTCGACCGGCAGTGGCTCACCGATCACGCCAGTGGAGAACGGCAGTACCGACTCGGCGGGTACGCCGGTCAGTTCGGCCAACTTGGCGCAGGTGCGCTCGGCAGCGGCCAGGCCTGGCGCGCCGGTACCCGCGTTGGCATTGCCTGTGTTGGTCAGCAGGTAGCGCACGGTGCCCTGTACACGCTGCTTGGACAGGATCACCGGCGCCGCGCAGAAGGCGTTGAGGGTGAACACGCCAGCCACGCTGGAGCCTTCGGCACAGCGCATGACCACCACATCCTTGCGCCCCGGGCGCTTGATGCCGGCAGAAGCGATGCCGAGTTCAAAACCCGGAACCGGGTGCAGGGTGGGCAAAGGACCAAGACCAACAGCCATTAGAGCGCTCCTAGAAAAATCGGTTGATGTACAAAAAGCGAGGCCGCTTCGTGCCCCAACGCGACACAAGGCCGCTCCTACAGGTTGTCGCGATTCCTGTAGGAGCGGCCTTGTGTCGCGAAAGGGCCGCAAAGCGGCCCCAGTATGTCTCAGGTTACAACGACCAGGTCAGATCACTCGATCTGCCCGTGGCAATGCTTGAACTTCTTGCCCGAACCACACCAGCACGGCTCGTTGCGGCCCAGCTTCTGGTCGTTGCGCACCGGCGCTGCGGCTACCGCCACTTCGGCGCCTTCCTCGCTCAGTTGCTCGCTTTCCAGGCCCGGTGCAGCGGCGTGCTGGAACTGCATGCGGCTGGCCAGTTCCTCGGCCTCGCGGCGCAGGCGGGCTTCTTCTTCGGCCGGGTCTTCGCGGCGAACCTGAACGTGCGACAGCACGCGGATAGTGTCGCGCTTGATCGACTCCAGCAGCTCCTGGAACAGGCTGAACGACTCGCGCTTGTACTCCTGCTTCGGGTTCTTTTGCGCATAACCACGCAGGTGAATACCGTGACGCAGGTGGTCCATGGTCGACAGGTGGTCTTTCCACAGGTCGTCCAGCACGCGCAGCAGGATCTGCTTCTCGAAGGTACGCAGGGCGTCGAGGCCGGCCTGGTCTTCCTTCTCGGTGTAGGCCGTGGTGATTTCGTGCAGCAGCTTCTCGCGCAGGGTCTCTTCGTAGAGGTGATCATCCTCGTCGAGCCACTGCTGGATCGGCAGCTTGATGGCGAAATCGCTGGCCAGCGAAGCTTCCAGGCCGGCCACATCCCACTGCTCGGGCAGCGACTGCGGCGGTATGTGCTGGCTGATGGTAGCGTCCAGCACTTCCTGGCGGAATTCGACGATGGTGTCGCCAATGTTCTCGGCCGCCAGCAGGCTGTTGCGCATGTGGTAGATCACCTTGCGCTGCTCGTTGGCCACGTCGTCGTATTCGAGCAATTGCTTACGGATGTCGAAGTTGCGGCCTTCGACCTTGCGCTGGGCCTTCTCGATGGCGTTGGTGACCATGCGGTGCTCAATGGCCTCGCCCGACTGCATGCCCAGGGCCTTCATGAAGTTCTTCACCCGGTCAGAGGCGAAGATGCGCATCAGGCTGTCTTCCAGCGACAGGTAGAAGCGGCTGGAACCCGGGTCACCCTGACGGCCGGAACGGCCACGCAGCTGGTTGTCGATACGGCGCGATTCGTGGCGCTCGGAAGCGATCACATGCAGGCCACCGGCCTCGATCACCTGCTGGTGACGCTTCTGCCAGTCGGCTTTGATCTGGGCAATCTGCTCGGCGGTCGGGCTTTCCAGGGCGGCCACTTCGGCTTCCCAGTTGCCGCCCAGAAGGATGTCGGTACCACGGCCGGCCATGTTGGTGGCGATGGTCAGCGCACCCGGGGCACCGGCCTGCGCGATGATCTCGGCTTCCTTCTCGTGGTACTTGGCGTTCAGTACCTTGTGGTCGATACCTTCCTGCTTCAGCAGGTTCGACATGTGTTCGGACGTTTCGATGGTCGCGGTACCCACCAGGATCGGCCGGCCCTGCTTCATGCTTTCCTTGATGTCGGCGATGATCGCGGCGTATTTCTCGTCGGCGGTCAGGTACACAAGGTCGTTGAAGTCTTTACGCGCCAGTGGCTTGTTCGGCGGGATGACCATCACGTTCAGCGCGTAGATCGACTGGAACTCGAACGCTTCGGTGTCGGCAGTACCGGTCATGCCGGACAGCTTGGTGTACAGGCGGAAGTAGTTCTGGAAGGTGGTCGAAGCCAGGGTCTGGCTTTCGGCCTGGATGTTCAGGTTTTCTTTTGCCTCGATGGCCTGGTGCAGGCCTTCGGACAGGCGACGACCCGGCATGGTACGGCCGGTGTGTTCGTCGATCAGCAGGACCTGGCCGTCCTGGACGATGTATTCGATGTTGCGGTGGAACAGCTTGTGCGCACGCAGGCCGGCGTAGACGTGGGTCAGCAGGCCCAGGTTGTGCGCCGAGTACAGGCTCTCGCCTTCGGCCAGCAGCCCGGCCTGGGTCAGCATCTCTTCGATGAACTGGTGACCGGCTTCGTTCAGCTCGACCTGGCGGCTCTTCTCGTCGATGGTGAAGTGGCCTTCCTGGGTGACCTGGCCTTCGACTTCTTCGATGTGCTGGGTCAGGCGCGGGATCAGGCGGTTGATCTCGATGTACAGCTTGGAGCTGTCTTCGGCCTGGCCGGAAATGATCAGCGGGGTACGCGCTTCGTCGATCAGGATGGAGTCGACTTCGTCGATTACGGCAAAATTCAGTTCACGCTGAAACTTCTCGTCCTGGCTGAACGCCATGTTGTCGCGCAGGTAGTCGAAACCGAATTCGTTGTTGGTGCCGTAGGTGATATCGGACGCATAGGCAGCACGCTTTTCTTCCGGCGGCTGGAACGCCGAGACGATACCGACCGACAGGCCGAGGAATTCGTACAGCGGGCGCATCCAGTTGGCGTCACGGCGGGCCAGGTAGTCGTTGACGGTGACCACGTGCACGCCCTTGCCGGACAGTGCGTTGAGGTACACGGCCAGGGTACCGACCAAGGTCTTGCCTTCACCGGTACGCATTTCTGCGATCATACCCTCGTGCAGGGTCATGCCGCCGATCAGCTGCACGTCGAAGTGGCGCATGCCCATGACACGCTTGCCGGCCTCACGGGCCACGGCGAAGGCTTCAGGCAGCAATTGGTCCAGTGTCTCGCCTTTGGCCAGGCGCTCCTTGAACTCTGCGGTCTTGCCCCGCAGTTGCTCGTCGGAGAGGGCCACCATCTTCTCTTCGAAGGCATTGACGATACTCACCGTCTTGAGCATGCGTTTGACTTCACGCTCGTTCTTGCTTCCAAAAAGTTTTTTTAACAAAGGCGCAAACATATCGGCAGGATCTTCCACACGTAGGGATGGAGGGCGGCCCCATGAGTCGCCCGTGCAGCCCTGAGGCCGCATGCGAACGAGCATTCTACCCGGAAACGATGGTGAGGAAAGTGGTGGATTTCCACGATGCTATTACAGCGTTTTGGCGGGGGCCTGTCTTAGATAGGGGCATTTTCCCTGAGTTCAAGGCTTGGCAACATGAAAGGTATCGAGAACTGGTCTTAGCTTTGTTACCTGTGCCGGCCTCTTCGCAGGCAAGCCCGCGAAGAGGCCGGCACAGGTAACAGAGGTGTTAAACTGCAGCCCATACAACCTCACACGTGCCCCAATGGCCTACAAACCCTCCCCCGCCCAGCCACCGTCGGCCCTGCTGCGCCAGGTACGCCCGCTGCGCCTGCTGCTGAACCAGGCCGAACGCCTGGAGCACCTGCAGCGCCTGCTGGAAAGTCAGCTGCAACCGGCCGCCCGCGAGCACTGCCACGTGGCCTCATGGCGGGATGGCACCTTGCTGCTGGTGGTCACCGATGGCCACTGGGCAACGCGCCTGCGTTATCAACAGAAGCGCTTACTGGCGGCCTTGCAGGCCATGGAAGCCTTCGGCAACCTCAGGCGCATCCTCTACAAGGTGCAGCCGCCGCTGGTGCCGGCCAAGCGCGGCGGGCATGCCGCCGAGCTGTCCAATACTGCGGCGGAAAGCCTGCTTGATACTGCTGAGGGGATTGCTGATCCGAAGTTGCGGGCGGCGCTGGAGCGGTTGGCGGGTCATGCTCAGGGCAAGGGCTGAGAGCGATCGCCTTGAGTTTTGCAGCGGCGCGGAAATCGAGCGCCGCCCGCGCGGCGCTTCGCGGGGCAAGCCCGCTCCCACATCTGTTTCGGGCCAATCTATCCTGCGCCTTTCGCGCGCGCACCCTTGGCGCATGGCTTGAGGTGGATTGAGCAGCGGCGCATTCGATATCGAAGGGGACAACAAGGCGGACAGCGGTGGCCTCACAGAATTGATTGGCCCGAAACAGATGTGGGAGCGGGCTTGCCCCGCGAAGCGCCGCGCGGGCGGCGCTCGATTTCCGCGCCACTGCAAAACTCAAACTGAACACCTGTCAGACCCAGCCCAAAACTCAAACTCAACACCTGTCAGCCCCACCCCAAAACCCAAACCGAACACCCACCATCCCCAAAATCCCAGATCCCGCCCATAAAAAAGGCCACCCGAAGGTGGCCTTAATGAACTAGAGAGTGTTCGAACTTACACGGCCGCAACAGGGCGCATGTACGAGATCGGTGCCGTGCTGGCATCTTCGAAAGTGACCACTTCCCAGGCATCGGTTTCGTCGATCAGCTTGCGCAGCAGCTGGTTGTTCAGCGAGTGGCCGGACTTGTAGCCCTTGAACTCACCGATCAGGCTGTTGCCCAGCAGATAAAGGTCGCCAATGGCGTCGAGGATCTTGTGCTTGACGAATTCGTCATCGGAACGAAGGCCGTCTTCGTTGAGCACACCGGTCTCGTCGACTACGATGGCGTTCTCGACACTGCCACCCAACGCAAGGTTGTGCTTGCGCAGGTATTCGATGTCACGCATGAAGCCGAAGGTACGGGCGCGGCTGACTTCCTTCACGAACGAGGTGCTGGAGAAGTCGACGACCGCACTCTGGGTCTGGCCCTTGAGGACCGGGTGATCGAAGTCGATCTCGAAGCTCACCTTGAAACCGTCGAAAGGCAGGAACGTGGCGCGCTTGTCGCCCTCTTCCACGGTTACCTCACGCAGGATGCGGATGAACTTCTTGGCTGCGTCCTGTTCTTCCAGGCCGGCAGACTGAATCAGGAATACGAAAGGACCGGCGCTGCCATCCATGATCGGCACTTCCGAGGCGGAGAGCTCGACGTAGGCGTTATCGATGCCCAGGCCCGCCATGGCGGAGAGCAGGTGCTCGACCGTATCGACCTTGACGTCACCGTTGACCAGCGTCGTCGACATGGTTGTCTCGCCGACGTTGGCCGCACGCGCAGCGATTTCGACCACAGGGTCGAGGTCGGCGCGGCGGAAGACGATGCCGGTGTCAACAGGTGCAGGCTTGAGGGTCAGGTAAACCTTCTCCCCGGAGTGCAGACCGACACCTGTGGCACGGATGGTATTCTTCAGGGTGCGTTGTTTAATCATGGCATTGGCCGCTTCAGCGCAAATTGCGAACAGGTATCAACAAAGGCTGGCGATGATAACAGACCCAACCTTTGATGAATACCAATCACCTTTATACCCCTGATAAATTCCATTAATCAGCCTGACGACGCAGGAATGCCGGGATATCGAGGTAGTCCAGGTCATCCTGAGGGTTCAGTTTAGCCGCTGCGGCAGCCCCTGCATGGGCCTGGTTGCGCATGACGGTCGGGCGCTCCAGGTCACGGTAGTTGACCGCTGGCTGCTCCTGGCGAACAGGCGCCGGGTTGGAAGCCTCGTACACTTGCTGGGCAGTCTGCAGGGTGTTGTCGACCACTTTCACAGGCTTCTCGATGCGCGCGCCCAGGCCAGTAGCCACCACGGTAACGTGCAGCTCGTCACGCATGTCCGGGTCGATCACGGTGCCGACCTTGACCATGGCGTGGTCGGAGGCGAAGGCTTCGATGATGCTACCCACGTCGGAATATTCACCCAGCGACAGGTCCGGGCCTGCGGTGATGTTCACCAGGATGCCGCGGGCGCCCTGCAGGTTCACGTCTTCCAGCAGCGGGTTGCGGATTGCAGCCTCGGTGGCTTCACGCGCACGGTTCGGGCCGCTGGCGCAACCAGTACCCATCATCGCCATGCCCATTTCACCCATCACGGTGCGCACGTCGGCGAAGTCGACGTTGATCATGCCCGGGCGCTTGATGATGTCGGAGATACCGCGAACGGCACCGGCCAGCACATCGTCAGCCTTGGCGAAGGCCGACAGCAGGCTGGCGTCCTTGCCCAGGATGGTCAGCAGCTTCTCGTTGGGGATAGTGATCAACGAGTCGACGCTTTCAGCCAGCATGCGGATGCCTTCATCGGCGATCTGCATGCGCTTGCGGCCTTCGAACGGGAACGGACGGGTCACCACGGCTACGGTGAGAATGCCCATTTCCTTGGCCACTTCGGCAATGATCGGCGCTGCACCGGTACCGGTACCGCCGCCCATGCCAGTGGTGATGAACACCATGTTGGTGCCCTGCAGCACTTCAGCGATGCGCTCACGGTCTTCCAGCGCGGCCTGACGACCGACTTCCGGATTGGCACCGGCACCCAGGCCCTTGGTCACACCCGTGCCCAATTGCAGGATGGTGCGCGCGCCGATGTTTTTCAGGGCCTGGGCATCGGTGTTGGCGCAGATGAATTCCACACCTTCGATGCTGCTTTTGACCATGTGATTGACGGCGTTGCCGCCACCACCACCAACGCCGATCACCTTGATGACCGGACTTTGCGGGACGTTGTCTACGAGCTCGAACATTTTCCCTCTCCTTACAGTTCTCTAGTTGTTGCGCCTACCACTACTGCTTTGAAACTTAGAAGTTGCCCTGGACCCACTTCTTGAAGCGCTCAAGCACTGGGGCCTTCGGTTCATCGCCATAGCTGTTGTTGCTGCTGTTGGTGTTACCGGTCAGGACCAGGTCCTCGGACTGCTTGAGCAGGCCGTAGGTGAGCAAGCCCACGCCGGTGGAATAGATCGGGTTGCGCACCACGTCGCTCAGCCCCCGAACGCTGTGCGGTACGCCCAGGCGAACCGGCATGTGGAAGATTTCCTCGGCCAGTTCCACGGCGCCTTCCATCTTCGCGGTGCCGCCGGTGAGGACGATGCCGGCTGGCACCAGGTCCTCGTACCCGCTGCGGCGTAGTTCGGCCTGGATCAGGGTGAAGAGCTCGTCGTAACGCGGCTCCACCACCTCGGCCAGGGCCTGGCGCGACAGCTCGCGCGGTGGGCGGTCGCCCACGCTTGGCACCTTGATGGTCTCGCCAGCGCCGGCCAGTTTGGCCAGGGCGCAGGCGTAGCGGATCTTGATTTCTTCGGCGTACTGGGTCGGCGTACGCAGGGCCATGGCGATGTCGTTGGTCACCTGGTCGCCGGCAATCGGGATGACCGCGGTATGACGGATCGCGCCCTCGGTGAAAATGGCGATGTCGGTGGTGCCGCCACCGATGTCCACCAGGCACACACCCAGCTCTTTTTCATCGTCGGTCAGCACCGAGTAGGCCGAGGCCAGCTGCTCGAGAATGATGTCGTCGATTTCCAGGCCGCAGCGGCGCACGCACTTTTCGATGTTCTGTGCAGCATTCACCGCGCAGGTGACCACGTGAACCTTGGCTTCCAGGCGCACGCCCGACATGCCCAGCGGCTCGCGTACGCCTTCCTGGTTGTCGATCACGTAGTCCTGCGGCAGGGTGTGCAGCACGCGCTGGTCAGCCGGGATCGCCACGGCCTGGGCCGCGTCGAGCACCCGCTCCAGGTCAGCCACACTGACCTCGCGGTCGCGGATGGCGACAATCCCGTGGGAGTTCAGGCTGCGGATGTGGTTACCGGCCACGCCAACGAACGCCGAGTGAATACGGCAGCCGGCCATCAGCTGCGCTTCTTCGACAGCGCGCTGGATCGACTGCACGGTGGACTCGATGTTCACCACCACGCCTTTTTTCAGGCCGCGGGACGGATGGGTGCCGATGCCGACAATTTCCAGCGTGCCGTCTTCGCCCACTTCGCCGACCAGCGCCACCACCTTGGAGGTGCCAATGTCCAGCCCGACGATCATTTTGCCGCTATGCGCGTTTGCCATGGTCCTGCCTCTCTCTAATTCTTCGCAACGGCGGGTTGGGCCGTCGTCGGTGCAATCGGTTCCCGCCAACCAACGGCAAGTCCGTTGGAATAACGCAGATCAATGCGGGCGATAGTGGTGATCTGGTCTTTGAGTGTCTTGTCGTAAATGGCAATGAAACGGCGCATCTTCTCCACCAGATGGTCGCGCCCCAACAGCAGCTCGATGCCTGGCCCGGCACTGCTCGCGCCCGTGGTCAGGAACCAGCTGCCTCGCTCGCGCAGCTCCAGGCGAGCGATGGAAAAGCCCAGGGGGCGCAGCATCTGGCTCAATACCTGATACTGCTGCATGACTTGTTGCTGGGCACGCTGCGGCCCGGCCAGCTGCGGCAGGTGCTCGTAGTTGGCCAGTTCACGCGGGGTGAACGCCTGGCCCTGGTTGTTGAGCAAGGCTTCGTCACCCCAGCGTGCCACCGGCAGCTGCTCTTCGAGGCGGATCACCACCTCGTCGGGCCACACCCGGCGCACTTCGGCATGGGCGATCCAGGGCATCTGCTCAAGCTCTGCACGCATCGCCGGCAGGTCGACGCTGAAGAAGCTCGCCGCCACGTAAGGCGCGATACGCTGCTGCACCGACTGCTGGCTGATGTAGCTGAGGTCACCTTGCACGTCGATCTTGGTGATCGGCCGGTCGGCGTACGGCATCAGGCGAATGGCACCCTCGTAGGCACCAAAACCTGCCGCCACCAGCAGCACTGGCCACAGCAGGCGCTTGAGGCCGCCCAGGCTTGGCCGCGGCAGGCGCGCCGATACGGGCTCGTCGGCCACCAGCCGGCTGGCACCACGCGGCACCGGCTTGCTACGGCCGGTGACGGGTTGCTGCTGACGTATCATTGCGCCTTGCATGATGATTAACCTCGCGTCGCCACGCTTTCAGCCAGGATTGCCAGCACCAGTTGCTGGAAGTCCAGGCCAGCCGCGCGGGCCGCCATGGGCACCAGGCTATGATCAGTCATGCCGGGTGCGGTGTTGACTTCGAGCAGCCAGAACCGGCCCTGCTCGTCCTGCATCACGTCCAGCCGCCCCCAGCCTTCGATGCCAATGGCATCACAGGCGCGGGCGGTCAGGTCGATCAGTTCCTGTTCCTTGGCGCTATCCAGCCCGCACGGGATGCGGTACTGGGTATCGTTGGCGATGTACTTGGCGTCGTAGTCGTAGAACACGTGCGGTGTACCCAGGGCGATCGGCGGCAGCACCTGGCCGCGCAGTACCGCGATGGTGAACTCCGGGCCGTGGATCCACTGTTCCACCAGTACCTGGGAATCGTATTGGGCGGCGTCCTTCCAGGCGGCGACCAGTTCCTGGGCGCTGTTCACCTTGGCCATGCCGATGCTAGAGCCTTCATGGGCGGGTTTGACGATAAGCGGGAAGCCCAGTTCCGTACTGGCCTGCAAACAATCGTTTTCGCTCGCCAATACCGCGTGGCGCGGGGTCGGAATACCCAGGCTCTGCCACACCTGCTTGGTGCGCAGCTTGTCCATGGCCAACGCAGAAGCAAGGATGCCGCTGCCGGTATAGGGGATGCCCAGGCACTCCAGCAAACCTTGCATGCTGCCGTCTTCACCGCCACGACCGTGGAGGATGATGAAGGCGCGGTCGATCTTCTCGCTTTGCAGGCGATCGAGCAGGTCGTCACCGACGTCGATGGCGACCACGTCGACACCGGCAGTGGTCAACGCATCGATCACGGCGGCGCCGGACTTCAGCGACACTTCGCGCTCGGCACTCTTGCCGCCGTACAGCACGGCAACGCGGCCGAACGCTTTCACATCCAGGGTCGAGTGCAGTTTTTCGTAGGCGCTGGTCATTTCGACTTCTCCTGCTTGGCGCCAGCGAACAGCGGGCTTTTCATCAGTTGCGGGGCCAGCCCGCCAACGTCACCGGCACCCTGGCAGAGCAGGATGTCGCCAGCGCGCAGCAGTGGCTTGACCAGCGGTGCCAGTTCGGCGCCACGTTCGATGTAGATCGGGTCCAGCTTGCCGCGCTGGCGGATGCTGTGGCACAGCTGACGGCTGTCGGCACCCGGGATCGGCTCTTCGCCAGCCGGGTAGACCTCCATCAGCAGCAGCACGTTGGCATCGCCCAGCACCTGGACGAAATCGTCATACAGGTCGCGGGTACGGCTATAGCGGTGCGGCTGGTAGACGATCACCAGACGGCGGCTTGGCCAGCCACCGCGCACAGCCTTGATCACGGCAGCCACTTCGGTCGGGTGGTGACCGTAGTCGTCGACCAGCATCACGCTGCCGCCTTCGACCGGCAGCTCGCCGTATACCTGGAAGCGGCGGCCGACGCCCTGGAAGCCGGACAGGCCCTGGACGATGGCTTCGTCAGTGATGCCTTCGTCAGTGGCGATGGCAATGGTGGCCAGGGCATTGAGCACGTTGTGGTTGCCTGGCATGTTCACCGACACTTCCAACGGCTCGCGATCACGGCGCAGCACGGTGAAGTGGGTTTGCATGCCCTGCTGGCGCACGTTGATGGCGCGGATGTCGGCCTCTTCGCTGAAGCCATAGGTTACGGTCGGGCGCTTCACCTGCGGCAGGATCTCGCGCACGACCGGGTCGTCCAGGCACATCACGGCCAAGCCGTAGAACGGCAGGTTGTGCAGGAACTCGACGAAGGTTTTCTTCAGTTTGTTGAAGTCACCTTCGTAGGTCGCCATGTGGTCGGCGTCGATGTTGGTGACCACGGCCACCATCGGCTGCAGGTGCAGGAAGCTGGCATCGCTTTCGTCTGCTTCGGCGATCAGGTAACGGCTGGTGCCCAGCTGGGCATTGGTGCCGGCAGCGGTCAGGCGGCCACCGATGACGAACGTCGGGTCCAGGCCACCGGCGGCAAATACCGAAGCCAGCAGGCTGGTGGTGGTGGTCTTGCCGTGGGTACCGGCAACGGCCACACCGTGGCGGTAGCGCATCAGTTCGGCGAGCATCTCGGCACGCGGCACCACCGGAATGCGCCGCTCCAGGGCGGTGGCCACTTCCGGGTTGGCCGGGTTGATGGCGCTGGATACCACCAGCACATCGGCGGTGGCAGCGTTCTCGGCGCGGTGGCCGACGAAGATTTCGGCGCCGAACGATTCCAGGCGCTCGGTAACCGGCGAGGCTTTCAGGTCGGAACCGGATACTTCATAGCCCAGGTTCAGCAACACTTCGGCAATACCGCACATGCCTACACCGCCAATACCGACGAAGTGAATACGGCGAATACGGCCCATCTTCGGCTGGGGCATGGCTTTCTGGCTCTCAACCATGGGCCACCTCCAGGCAGATATCGACCACGGTGCTGGTTGCTGCGGGTTTGGCCAGGCGCCGTGCGGTGCCTGCCATGACGTTGAGTTTCTCGGGTTGCATCAGCACCTCGTTCAGGCGTTCAGCGAGCTGCGCTGCGCCAGTTGTCGCTTGTGGCATCAGGAAGGCAGCGCCTTCGCGGGCCAGATATTGGGCGTTGTGGGTCTGGTGGTCATCGATCGCATGGGGCAACGGCACCAGCATCGACGGCAGGCCTGCTGCCGCCAGTTCGCTGACGGTCAGGGCACCGGCCCGGCATACCACGATGTCTGCCCAGCCATAGGCTTGGGCCATGTCCTTGATGAAGGGCTCTACCTGGGCCGCGACACCCACCTCGTGATACCGCTCGGCGGTGATCGGCGCGTGTTGTTTGCCGGCCTGGTGGAACACCTCTGGCCGCAGCGCGGCAGGCACCTCGGACAGGGCCTTAGGCAACAATTTGTTCAAGGGTTCCGCACCCAGGCTGCCACCCAGCACCAACAGGCGTGCGCGGCGTGCAGCCAGGGGCGCGCGTTGCGCGTCCATGAACAGCTCCGGGCGCACCGGGTTGCCGGTGGTGCGACGCTTGTCGCTGGCCTCGAAGGTGTTCGGGAACGCTTCGCAGACCCGCGCAGACAGGGGCACCAACAACCGATTGGCGGTGCCGGCCCGGGCGTTCTGCTCGTGGATCACCAGCGGCACGCCGCACAGCCGCGCAGCCACACCACCAGGGCCGGTCACATAGCCGCCAAAGCCCAGCACGCAGACGGGCTTGAGCTGGCGAATGATGCGCCGCGCCTGCAGCACAGCCTTGACCAGGGTGAACGGCGCCTTGAGCAGCGACAGCTTGCCTTTGCCGCGCAGGCCGCTGACCTGGATCAGGTGCAGCGGCAGCCCAGCCTGTGGCACCAGTTCGTTCTCGATGCCACGCGGGGTGCCCAGCCAGTGCACGCTGTAACCACGCGCCTGGAACTCACGGGCGCAGGCCAGGGCCGGGAACACGTGGCCCCCGGTGCCGCCGGCCATGATCAATACGTTTTTGCCGTCAGCGGCCATGACTGGGCTCCTCGGCAAAATCGCTTTCGCTGAATTCATGTTCCTCACTGCCAAGGTGCGTGCGGCTCTCCCACTCGATGCGCAGCAACAGCCCCACGCAGGCGCAGCAGATAACCAACGAGCTGCCCCCGTAACTGAGGAACGGCAAGGTGAGGCCCTTGGTCGGCAGCAGGCCGACGTTCACGCCGATGTTGATCAGGAACTGGCCGATCCACAGGAACGCCAGGCCGAACGCCACGTAGGCGGCAAAGTACTGCTTGGCCTTTTCGGCCCACAGGCCGATGTACAAGGCGCGCACGGTAACGAACACGAACAGCGCGATGGTCACCAGCGAGCCGACCACGCCGAGCTCTTCGGCCAGTACCGAGAACACGAAGTCGGTGTGCGCTTCCGGCAGGTAGAACTGCTTCTGCACGCTGTTGCCCAGGCCGACACCCAGCCACTCGCCACGGCCGAAGGCAATCAGCGCCTGGGTCAGCTGGTAGCCCGAGCCAAACTGGTCGGACCACGGGTCGGTAAAGGTGATCAGGCGCGCCATGCGGTACGGCTGTGCCTGCACAAGGACGAACACCGCCAGCACCGCCAGCACCACCATCAGGCTGAAGCGGAACAGCCCCACCCCGCCGAGGAACAGCATGGCCGCCGCCGCGCCCATCATCACTACGGTGGCGCCGAAGTCCGGCTCCATCAGCAGCAGGGCAGCCATGGGCAGCAGCACGATGAACGGCTTGAAGAAGCCCATCCAGGTCTCGCGTACCTCGGTCTGCCGGCGTACCAGGTAACCGGCCAGGTAGACGACCACGAACACCTTGGCGATTTCCGAAGGCTGCACGTTGAAGAAACTGAAGCCGATCCAGCGCATGGAGCCGTTTACCTCACGGCCGATACCCGGCACCAGCACCAGCACCAGCAGACCGAAGGCGCCCAGCAGCATCAGGAAGCCCATGCGCTGCCAGGTGGCGATCGGCACCAGCATGGTCGTGCCGCAGGCCACCAGGCCGAGGAACACGTACACCAGGTGGCGGTACATGTGGTAAAGCGGGTTGCCCGATTGCACCGCAGCCACTTCCGAGGAGGCCGAGGTGATCATCACCAGGCCCAGGCCGAGCAAGGCCAGGCAGCCTGCCAGCATCGGGAAGTCCAGGTCGATGCCACGGCCGCTGATCAGCGGCGACGGATAGGGCTTGAGGATGCCGAAGATCATGCCAGGCCTCCCGCTGCCTGGGCGAACAGGCGCCCGCGTTCTTCGAAGTTCTTGAACATGTCGAGGCTGGCGCACGCCGGCGACAGCAGCACGGCATCGCCGGCCTGGGCCAGTTCGGCGCATTGCTGTACGGCATCGTCGAGGGTCTTGACCCGCACCAGCGGTACGTCATTACCCAGAGCCTCGGCCAGGCGCTCGGCATCACGGCCCAACAACACCACGGCGCGGCAGAAACGCTTGACCGGTTCGCGCAATGCGCTGAACTCGGCGCCTTTGCCATCACCACCGGCAATCAGCACCAGCTTGCCTTCGATGTCGGCACCCAGGCCTTCGATGGCGGCCAGGGCCGCACCCACGTTGGTGGCCTTGGAATCGTCGTACCAGTTCACGCCGTTACGCTCGCGTACCCACTGGCAACGGTGGGCCAGGCCGCCGAATTCGCGCAGGGCTTCGAGCATCGGCTCGAATGGCAAGCCGGCAGCATGGCCCAGGGCCAGTGCCGCCAGGGCGTTGCTCTGGTTGTGCGCGCCACGAATCTTCAGCTCACGCACCGGCATCAACGTCTGGAACTCGAATGCCAGGTATTTCTCGCCCTCCACTTCGCGCAGGCCAAAGGCCTTGAAGTCAGGCTGGTTGAGGCCAAAGGTCCAGCAGGGGCGACCTTCCACCGGCAGCGGCCGGCTCAGGGCGTCCTGGCGGTTGACCACCACCTGTTTGGCACCACGGAAGATCCGGTGCTTGGCCAGGTGGTAGGCCGGCAGGCCGCTGTAGCGGTCCATGTGGTCTTCGCTGATGTTCAGCACGGTGGCCACTTCGGCGTTGAGTTGGTCGGTGGTTTCCAGCTGGAAGCTGGACAGCTCCAGTACGTACAGCTCGACGTCATCAGCCAGCAGGTCCAGCGCCGGGGTACCGAGGTTGCCGCCCACGGCCACGCGCTTGCCGGCCTTGGCGGCCATTTCGCCGACCAGGGTGGTGACGGTGCTCTTGGCATTGGACCCGCTGATGGCAATGATTGGCGCCTTGGCGTAGCGAGCGAACAGCTCGATGTCACCGGAAAGCTGCACGCCACGCGCCGCCGCCTGCTGCAGGGCCGGTGTAGCCAGGGCGAGGCCCGGGCTCACATACAGCTCGTTGGCGCGGCACAGGAAGTCCACGTCCAGTTCACCACAGCGCACTTCCACCTGCGGGTAATCACGGCGCAGGGTGTCCAGTTCCGGCGGTTGCTCGCGGGTGTCGGCGACCGCAAAGGCAATGCCCCGGTTCGCCAGGAAGCGAACCAGGGACATGCCGCTCTTGCCGAGGCCGACAACGATGCGGAATTGGTCGGAAGCGATCAAAGACACGCTCATCTACCTCAGTTTCAGGGTTGCAAGGCCAATCAGTACCAGGATTACGGTGATGATCCAGAAGCGGACGATCACCCGAGGCTCTGGCCAGCCCTTGAGTTCAAAGTGGTGGTGAATCGGCGCCATGCGGAACACGCGCTTGCCGGTCAGCTTGAAGGAAGCGACCTGGATCACCACCGACAGGGTTTCCACCACGAAAATGCCGCCCATGATGAACAGGACGATTTCCTGGCGCACGATCACTGCGATGGTGCCCAGCGCGGCGCCCAGGGCCAGCGCACCGACGTCCCCCATGAACACTTGCGCCGGGTAGGTGTTGAACCACAAAAAGCCCAGGCCGGCACCGATCAGGGCACCGCAGAACACGATCAGCTCGCCCGAGCCGGGTACGTACGGGATCAGCAGGTATTCGGCGAACTTCACGTTGCCCGACAGGTAGCAGAAGATGCCCAGCGCACCGCCAACCATCACCGTTGGCATGATTGCCAGGCCGTCAAGGCCGTCGGTGAGGTTGACTGCGTTGCTGGAGCCGACGATGACGAAGTAGGTCAGCACCACGAAGCCGACACCCAGCGGAATGGTGGCGTCCTTGATGAACGGCAAAATCAGCGTGGTCTCGACGCTGGTCGGCGCGGTCTTGTACAGGAACACCGCCGCAGCCAGGCCGAACACCGACTGCCAGAAGTATTTCCAGCGGCTTGGCAGGCCACGCGAGTTCTTTTCGATCACCTTGCGGTAGTCGTCGACCCAGCCGATGGCGCCGAACGCCAGGGTGACGATCAGCACCACCCAGACATAGCGGTTGCTCAGGTCGGCCCACAGCAGGGTGCTGATGGCGATGGCCGACAGGATCAGTGCGCCACCCATGGTCGGGGTGCCGGACTTGGAAAGGTGCGATTGCGGGCCGTCATTACGCACGGCCTGGCCGATCTGGCGAATTTGCAGGGTACGGATCATCCACGGCCCCAGCCACAGCGCCAGGGACAACGCGGTCAGTACACCAAGAATCCCGCGCAGGGACAGGTACTGGAAGACCGCGAAGCCTTTGTGGAACTGTTGCAGATACTCGGCCAACAGCAGCAGCATTAATGTTTCTCCCCGCTGGCACCGCACAATGCCGCCACGACGTTTTCCATCGCAGCGCTGCGCGAGCCCTTGATCAAGATAGTGGTGTCGCTGGCATTTTCGGCGCTAACTGCGTCGATCAGCTCAGCTTGAGTAGCGAAATGACGGCCATCGGCGCCGAACGCTTGGACCGCATGTTTCATGTTGGAACCCGCTGCGTACAGGGCGTTGACCTTGCCACGCGCATAGTCGCCCACCTGACGGTGGCCTTCTTCCGCCCATTGCCCCAGTTCGCCGATATCCCCAAGCACCAGGACGGTGCGTCCGGAAAAGCCGGCGAGTATATCAATGGCCGCGCACATGGAGGTGGGATTTGCGTTGTAACTGTCGTCGATCACCCGCACACCGTTTGGCGCGATTTGCGCCACGGTACGGCCCTTGACCGGTTGCACTGCAGCCAGGCCGGCGGCGATGCCGCTCAGGCTCAGACCAACGGCATGCGCAGCGGCGGCAGCGGCCAGGGCGTTGCTGACGTTGTGCTCACCCAGCACATTGAGCTGCACGTCTACCGCTTCACCGGCGCCATGCAGCTTGAACGATGGGCAACCACGGGCATCGCGACCGATGTCCGTGGCATGGAAATCGGCCTTGTCGTTGCTGCGCGCGAAACTGATGACCTTGTGCGCACCGGCACGCGCCTTCCAGACGGCGAAGGCTTTGTCGTCAAGGTTGAGGATGGCGATACCGCCCTCGCCCAGGCCTTCAAGAATTTCGCCCTTGGCCTCGACGATCTTCTCCGGGCCGCCGAACTCACCCACGTGGGCGGTACCGGCGTTGTTGATGATCACCACCTGCGGTTGGGTCAGGCCGACGGTGTAGCGGATTTCGCCAATGCGCGAAGCGCCCAGTTCGATCACTGCGGCGCTGTGCTCCGGGGCGATTTCCAGCAAGGTCAGTGGCGCACCGAGGTCATTGTTCAGGTTGCCGCGGGTGGCGTGCACCAGGCCTCGGGTACGCAAGATGCTGGCAAGCATTTCCTTGACCGTGGTCTTGCCGCTGGAACCGGTAATGGCCACCACCGGCTTGTCGTAAGCGGCGCGGTTCAGGGCGCCGAGCTGGCCCAGGGCCAGACGGCAATCGGCAACCAGCAACTGCGGCAGGTCGACATCAGCGACCTCACGTTCGACCAAGGCAGCGACTGCGCCCTTGGCTTTTACATCAGCCAGGTAGTCATGGCCATCGAAACGCGGGCCGGTCAGGGCGACGAACAGTTGCCCGGCGCTGACGCTGCGGCTGTCTATGCTAACGCCGGTAAAGGTGGCATCGGCGCCGATTTGTTGACCACTCAGTGCTGTGGTCAGCTGGCTGAGTGACAGCGGCTTAAGCATGTGGCGCCTCCCAGGCTGCAAGTGCCTTTTCGGCTTCAATCAAGTCGGAGAAGTCATGGCGCTCGCCATTGATCTCCTGGTAGTCCTCGTGCCCCTTGCCGGCCAGCACGATCACGTCATTGGCGGCAGCGGTGGCAATCAGGTGCGCGATGGCCTCGCCGCGGCCGGCGACGAACTCGACCCCGGCCGGCTTGGCGAAACCAGGGCGGATGTCATCGAAGATACGCAGCGGGTCTTCGGTCCGCGGGTTGTCGTCAGTGACCAGTACGCGGTCAGCCAGGCGCTCGGCTACTTCGGCCATCAGCGGCCGCTTGCCACGGTCACGGTCGCCGCCGCAGCCAAACAGGCACAGCAGCTTGCCGTGGGCATGCGGGCGCAGGGCTTCGAGTACCTTTTCCAGGGCGTCCGGTGTGTGTGCGTAGTCGACCACCACCAGCGGCTTGTCGCCACCACCCAGGCGCTGCATGCGGCCGACAGGACCTTGCAGTTTCGGCGTGACCTTGAGGATTTCGTCCAGCGAATAATCCAGCGCCAGCAGGGTCGCGACAGCGGCCAGCATATTGCTCAGGTTGAAGCGCCCCAACAACTGACTGCGCAGCGTGCGCTCACCCTGGGCGGTGACCAACGTGGCGCTGACGCCATCGTCATCGAACCTGGCCTCAGGGCAGAACAGCGACGCGTCCGGGTTTTCCAGGCTATAGCTGAGCAGCCGGGTCTCGATACGATCGGTAAACGGTTTGCGGGCGAAATCGTCAGCCAGGCGACGACCGAAATCATCATCCAGGTTGACCACCTGGCAACGCAGGCTCGGCCAGGCGAACAGCTTGGCCTTGGCCGCCTCGTAGGCCTGCATGCTGCCGTGGTAGTCGAGGTGATCGCGGGACAGGTTGGTCATGACCGCGATGTCGAATTCCAGCGCGGCGACGCGGCCTTGCTCCAGAGCATGGGAGGAAACCTCCATGGCCACGGCCTTCGCGCCGCCTTTCTTCAGGTCGTTCAGCGTCGCCTGCACGGCAATCGGGTCCGGCGTGGTCAGGCGACCGCTCTGCAGCTCGCCGTAGAAACCGGTGCCCAGGGTGCCGATCAGGCCACAACGCTGGCCAAGCAGATCGAGCGCCTGCGCTACCAGCTGGGTGACGCTGGTCTTGCCGTTGGTGCCGGTCACGCCGACCAGGTTCAGTTGGCGGCTAGGCTCGCCATAGAAGCGCCCGGCAATGTCCGACAGCTGGGCAATCAGACCCTTGACCGGAATCAGCGGCACATCGGTCAGCGGCAGCACGTTGGCGCCCTGCTCTTCATAGGCCACGGCGGCAGCACCACGGGCCAAGGCATCGGCAATGTGCTCGCGGCCATCGACCTTGGCCCCCGGCACGGCCAGGAACAGGTCGCCTGGGCGCACATGGCGGCTGTCCAGGGTCAGTTCACGGATCAGCGGGTCGCGGCTGGCGTGGGCGAACAGCTTGCTTAACGGCATTGTCATTATCCACGCCCTCCCTTGGCGGCTGCTGCGTTGACTTGCGGTTGACCGGCAGGTGCCGGTGCTGCGGGTGGCGGCAGGTTGTCTGGCGGCACGTTCATCAGGCGCAGGGTGCCCGACATGACCTTGCTGAATACCGGCGCCGAAACCAGGCCGCCGAAGTAACCACCTTTGCCCGGTTCATCGATCACCACGACGATGGCATAGCGTGGGTCGCTCATCGGCCCGAAACCGGCAAACAGCGAGCGGTAGGCGTTTTCGGTGTAGCCCTTGGAACCGACGGTGGCCTTACGCGCGGTACCGGACTTGCCGGCCACGTGGTAGAACGGCACCTGGGCGCGGAACACGCCGCGCGGCGCTTCGATCACCTGCTGCAGCATGCCCTGGACGGTTTCGGCGGTTTCCTTCGGAATGGCCTGCACGGCTTCCGGCGCCTTGTCGACCTTGAGGATCGACAGCGGCACCATCTTGCCGTCGTTGGCCAGCGCCGCGTAGGCATGCACCAGTTGCAACGCGGTCACCGACACGCCGTAGCCATAGGACAGGGTCGCGGTCTCGGCTTTGCGCCACTCGCGGTGGTTAGGCAGGTTGCCGACGCGCTCACCCGGGAACCCAAGGCCGGTGTACTGGCCCAGGCCGACCTGGGACATGACCCGGTAAATGGCTTCGCCGCCGATGTCGAAGGCGATCTTGCTCATGCCGACGTTACTGGAGTTGATCAGGATGCCGGTCAGGTCGAGAATCGGGCCCTCGCTGCGCGACACGTCCTTGATGGTGTAGCGGCCGATCTGCAGGCTGCCCGGGTACACCTCGACCTTGTCGCTGGGTTTCCAGCGGCCGCTTTGCAGCGCCGCGCTCATGGAGATCGGCTTGACCGTGGAACCTGGCTCGAACACGTCGATGATGGCCCGGTTACGCATGGCCGCCGGGAACATGCTGCGGCGGTTGTTGGGGTTGTAGGTCGGTTGGTTGACCATGGCCAGGACTTCACCGGTCTTGACGTCCATGATCACCAGGCTGCCGGCCTTGGCGTTCTGTTCGGCAATGGCGTTGCGCAGCTCGCGGGTCGCCAGGTATTGCAGGCGCAGGTCTATCGACAACGCCAAGGTCTTCCCGGCCTTGGCGTTCTTGGTAACCTGAATGTCCTTGATCAGCCGGCCACGCCGGTCCTTGATCACCTGGCGTTTGCCGGGCACGCCGGCCAGCCACTCGTCATAGGCCAGCTCGACCCCTTCGCGACCGTGGTCGTCAAGGTCGGTGAAGCCGACCATGTGCGCAGTGACATCACCGGCCGGGTAGAACCGGCGGAACTCTTCCAGGCCATACACACCGGGCACTTTCAGGTCGAGCACGTGCTGGCCCTGCTCCGGGGTCATGCCACGGACCAGGTAGATGAACTCTTTGTTGGCCTGCTGGGTCAGGCGTTCGATCAACTGCTGTGGGTTTTGCCCCAAGGCTGCGGCCAGTTGCGGCCAGCGCTCCCTGGACGCCTGCATTTCCTTGGGGTTGGCCCACAAGGTGGTGACCGGGGTACTCACGGCCAAAGGCTCACCGTTGCGGTCAGTGATCAGGCCACGGTGTGCAGGAATAGGGATATGGCGCAGGCTGCGCGCATCGCCCTGGCCCTTGAGGAAGTCACGGTCAACCACCTGCAGGTCGATGATGCGCCAGCAAATGGCACCCACCATGATTGCCAGCAAACCGATCACCACGCGGAAGCGCCACGGGTACAGTGCGCCTTCGAGCTTCATCATGGCGCCACCATCCGTACTTCGTCAGCCGAAGGTACCCGCATATTCAGCTGTTCGGAGGCGAGATTTTCGATACGGCTGGCGGCGGTCCAGGTGCTTTGCTCGAGGATCAGCCGGCCCCACTCGGCCTGGGCCTTGTCGCGCTCGCTCAATTCACCGTACAGGGTGTTGAGCAGCTGACGGTTCCAGTGCGCGCTGTAGGACACCGCAATGGCCGAAACCAGCACGCCAACAAACAGCAGAAGCATCACGAAGCTTCCGCCTGGCAGGGGCTTGGCAAACAGCCTGCTCACCGCAGCTTCTCCGCCACACGCATCACGGCGCTGCGCGACCGTGGGTTGGCCTTGAGCTCGGCTTCAGAGGCGAACTGGGCTTTGCCGATGAGTTTGATCTTCGGCTCGAAGACTTTGTGCTGAACCGGCAGGTTGCGCGGCAGGTTGTCCGCCTCGCCTTTCACCAGTTTGCGCATGAACAGTTTGACGATACGGTCTTCCAGCGAGTGGAAGCTGATGACCGCCAGGCGACCGCCGATTTCGAGCGCATCCAGTGCAGCCTCAAGACCGGTTTCAAGGTCACCCAGCTCATTGTTGACGTGGATACGCAGGCCCTGGAAGGCGCGCGTGGCCGGGTTCTTGCCCTTCTCCCAGGCGGGGTTGGCCACCTTGAGCACTTCTGCCAGGTCGGCAGTACGGGTGAACGGCTGCTTTTCGCGGCGCTCGACCACGGCACGCGCCATGCGCCCGGCAAAACGCTCTTCGCCGTATTCCTTGAACACGCGAGCGATTTCTTCCACCGGTGCCGTGGCGATGAACTCGGCGGCACTGATGCCCTGGTCCGGGTTCATGCGCATATCCAGCGGGCCGTCATTGAGGAAGCTGAAACCACGCTCGGGGTCATCCAGCTGCGGCGAGGACACGCCCAGGTCCAGCAGCACGCCGCTGACCTTGCCATGCAGGCCACGCTCGGCCACTTCCGCGCCCAGCTCGGCAAAGCTGCGCTGCACAATGACAAAGCGGCCGTCTTCGGCCGCCAGCGATTGACCGGTGGCAATCGCTTGTGGATCTTTGTCGAAGCCCAGCAGCCGCCCTTGCGGCCCAAGCTTGCTGAGAATAAGCCGGCTGTGTCCGCCACGGCCGAAAGTGCCGTCCAGATAGCAACCGTCGGCGCGCAGGGCCAATGCCTCGACAGCTTCGTCGAGCAGGACGGTAATGTGGTTGAAGCCGCTATCTATGGTCACAGGATCAGGTCACGCAATTCGTCGGGCATGGCGCCCGGTTGTTGAATAGCTGCAAGGTCGGCTGCCGAAACCGCGTTCCAGGCATCTTCATCCCACAGCTGGAATTTGTTCAGTTGCCCCACCAGCATCGCCTTCTTGTCGAGCTTGGCGTACTCACGCAGGCGGGGCGGCACCAGGAAACGCCCACTGCCATCGAGCTCCAGGTCAACCGCATTACCAATCAGCAAGCGCTGCAGGCGGCGGTTTTCCTCACGCAACGATGGCAAGGCACGCAACTTGGCTTCTATCTGTTCCCACTCATCGAGGGGATAAACACACAAGCAGGGGTCCACAGCGTCGATGGTCACGATCAGCTGACCATTGCAACGCGAATCGAGCTCGTCACGGTACCGGCTCGGCATGGCGAGACGGCCCTTGGCATCGAGGCTGACGGCGTTGGCTCCGCGGAACACGGCTGCGATTCCCCACAATGTTATCTTTTTTGTGCCAGAAAACCCACTTCATCCCACTTTCTGCCACTTGCGCACACTATAGGAATCCGCCCGCAGCACCGTCAAGGCACGTTCGGAAGGAAAAGCCTTACAGGACCGAGATTTAGCGTCACAAAAGAATGTGGAAGGACTACCACAGAGAAAAAAACACGAGAAAAATCAAACCCACGCAAGCGAATGGAGTTCGAAGTTAAAGTAATTTATTAAGAGTAAGATTTTTTCGGTATTACCAGTGGGGATCTGCTATCGAATCAAGCAGGAAAGGAAAGGTGGAGAGTCGATCTGTAAGCCGGGTTTTGTCGAGGACAGTCATTCCTCTACGACGGCCATCACTGGACGCCTCTAGCAACCTACCCGGTTCCGACGCGGGCCACGCCTGATGGAACCCTATTTGGTCTTGCTCCGAGTGGGGTTTACCTAGCCACGAACTGTTGCCAGCCGTGCGGTGCGCTCTTACCGCACCTTTTCACCCTTACCGGCACCGAAGTGCTTAGGCGGTTATTTTCTGTGGCACTTTCCGTAGGCTCGCGCCTCCCAGGCGTTACCTGGCACTCTGCCCTATGGAGCCCGGACTTTCCTCCCCCCGCTGTTGTTCTACAAGGTAGCGGAACAAAAACAGGCAGCGACTGTCCGATCGACTCTCCGCCGACAAGATTAACGGCACACGCGCCCAAGAACAAGCGCTACCGGCATTTATATCAAACTGCCACTATTCGGCTTTCTGCTTTTCCAGGGCAAGTTGATACAAAAGGTTCTTGCGCACCCCGGTAATTTCAGCCGCCAGCGCCGCCGCCCGCTTCAGTGGCAACTCGGCCAGCAGCAGGTCGAGCACCCGCTGGGCCTCGGTACTGATGGCCTGCTCGCCTTCCGGCGCAGTCCAGCCGCCCACCAGCACCACACACTCACCGCGCTGCTGGTTGCTGTCACCTGCCACAAATGCCCGCAACTCAGCCAGCGGTAGGCCCTTGAGGGTTTCGAAGGTCTTGGTCAGCTCACGCGCCAGCAGCGCCGGGCGCTCGCCACCGAAAACCGCTTCCATGTCCTCAAGGCATTCAAGGATACGGTGCGGCGCCTCATAGAAGATCAGTGTGCGCGGCTCTTCCTTCACCTGCTCCAGGCGCGCCCGGCGCCCAACCTGCTTGGCCGGCAGGAAACCTTCGAAAATGAAGCGATCCGACGGCAACCCGGCCGCCGACAGCGCGGCGATCAAGGCGCAGGCGCCGGGCACAGGCACCACACTCACACCGGCTGCCCGCGCCTGCCGCACCAGGTGGTAGCCCGGGTCGGAAATCAGCGGCGTGCCGGCGTCGGAGACCAGCGCCACGTTTTCGCCGGCCAGCAGCTTGGTGAGAAAGCGCCCGCCCTCGTCACGCTCGTTGTGCTCGTGACAGGCCGCCAGTGGCGTATCGATACCAAAGTGTTGCAACAGGCGGATCGAATGGCGGGTATCTTCGGCGGCGATCAGCGCCACTTCTGCCAGCACCTTCAGCGCCCGGGCGCTCATGTCGTCGAGGTTGCCGATGGGGGTTGCCACCACATACAGCGTCCCCACCGTGGATTTCGAAGCCCCTGCCACATCAGTCACTGCGCACACCTGTCATTCGGATCAAAGCCGCCATTGTAGCCCGAGCGCCTGCAACAGGGCGCAAAGAACTTCATCGTCGACCTGCGGCAAGCCACCTATAGTGAAGGATCGACACGGCAACATCGCGCCCCGGCCAGTGCTTGGGTACAATTGCCGGCCAACTTGATCGAGTAACAGGACCTTTACATGATCGCTTGCCTGCGGCTGCTCACAGCCCTCTGCCTCGCTGCCCTGCTGGCAGCCTGCGCCAGCTCGCCCTCATCCAGCCTGGGCGAACTGCCACGCACGCCGGACGCCAGCATCGAGCAACTGCTCGAAAAGGCTGCATCCAGCAAGTCTGCGGAAGACGCCGCCCTGCTGCGCCTGAGCGCGGCCGACCTGGCCTACAAGCAGAAGGACTTCCCCCGTGCCGCACGCATTCTCGAGCAGGTCCCGCTGGACACCCTCAAGCCGGCCCAGCAAGTGTTCGCCAGCACCCTCGCTGCCGAACTGGCCATGAGCCGCAACCAGCCAAAGGCCGCCCTCGCTGCCCTGGCCCACCCTAGCCTGCAGCGCGTTGCCGAGCTGCCCCAAGAGCAGCAAGCACGCACCTACAACGTGCACGCCGCTGCCCTCGAGGCCGACGGCCAGGCCCTGGCTGCTGCACAACAGCGCGTACTGCTGGCCCCATTGCTCAGCGGCCAGGCCGCCAGCGCCAACAACGACGCCACCTGGGCCCTGGTTGCCTCATTGCCGGCAGAGCAGCTGCAGCAGCCTGGCAACGACCAGACCCTGAACGGCTGGGCCAGCCTGGCCCTCGCCGTGAAAAGCGCCGGCACCCTGGAGCAGCAGCAAGCCGCCATCGAGGCCTGGGTCAAGCAGCACCCGGACCACCCGGCTGCCCAACAACTGCCATTGGCGCTGACCAAGCTCAAGGAGCTGGCCAGCCAACCGCTGACAAAGATCGCCCTGCTCCTGCCTCAGGAAGGCCCGCTGGCCGGCGTTGCCCGCGCCCTGCGTGATGGCTTCATGGCCGCGCATTTCCAGGGCCAGCAAGCCGGCCAGCCGGCACCTGCCGTGCAAGTGTTCGACAGCTCGCGCATCGGTTCGCTCGACGACTTCTATCGCCAGGCCCAGGCCGCCGGCGTGCAACTGGTGATCGGCCCGCTGGAAAAACCACTGGTCAAGCAACTGGCCAGCAAACCGCAACTGCCAATCACCACCCTGGCCTTGAACTACGCCGATGCCGGCCAGGTAGCCCCGCCGCAACTGTTCCAGTTCGGCCTGGCTGCCGAAGACGAAGCCCGCGAAGTCGCCCGCCGCGCCCGCGCCGACGGCATGGTCCGTGCCGTGGCGCTGGTGCCAAGCGGCGAGTGGGGTGACCGCGTGCTGGCCGCCTTCCGTCAGGACTGGGAGGGCAATGGCGGCACCATACTCGCCGCCCAGCGCATCGCTCAGCCCGTTGCCCTGGCCCAACAGATCGCCGACCTGTTCCAGCTGCGCCAGAGCGAAGGCCGCGCCAAGAGCCTGCAAAGCACCGTAGGCGGCAGCATTGCCGCACAACCGTCGCGCCGCCAGGACATCGACTTCATCTTCCTCGCCTCCACCCCACAACAGGCGCAGCAGATCAAGCCGACGCTGAACTTCCAGTACGCCGGCGACGTACCGGTCTACGCCACCTCCAACCTGTACAGCGCCAGTGGTGACGTCAACCAGTACAACGACATGAACGGCATCCGCTTCTGCGAAACGCCGTGGCTGCTCGACACCAGCAACAGCCTGCGCCAGCAGGTGGTACAGCAGTGGCCACAAGCTGCCGGCAGCCTGGGCCGCCTGTATGCCATGGGCGTAGATGCCTACAGCCTGGCGCCACGCCTGGGCCAGCTGAAAGCACTGCCGGACAGCCGCGTCCAGGGCCTTTCCGGCAGCCTTGGCATCAATGCCAACCAGCGCGTCGAACGCCAGCTGCCATGGGCCGAATTTGCCGGCGGCCAGGTCAAGCGCCTGCCTGACACCCCGCGCTGATGGCCGCAGCATCACCAACCAGCGCCGGCCAGGCCGCAGAATCCCAAGCCCTTGAGTACCTTCAAGGGCAGGGCCTGCAGCTGCTTGCGCGTAACTGGCGATGCAAAGGCGGTGAGCTTGATCTGGTCATGCTCGACGCCGATACAGTAGTATTCGTCGAAGTCCGCTACCGGCTGCACGCGGCCTTTGGAGGCGCCCTCGACAGTATCGACGGGCGCAAGCAGAAACGGCTGGTGCTTGCCGCCAGCCTGTTCCTGCAAAAGGAGCCCCACTGGGGCAACCACCCCTGCCGCTTCGACGTTGTCGCCCTGCAGGGCAGCCACCATGCAGGCAGACCGCTTCAATGGCTGAAAAACGCCTTCGAATGCTGAACCCTCTTCGTATTTTTTGCTCTATGTATCGCGGGCTGGTCGTTGTTGCGCGTTGCAAAGGCCACCGCCCCACTTAAGGTCACCAGATGGACATGCAATCCCGAATTCGCCGGCTGTTCCAGGCCAGCATCGATACCAAGCAACAGGCGATGGACATCCTGGCACCGCACATCGAGCAGGCCAGCCTGGTCATGGTCAATGCGCTACTCAACGAGGGCAAGATGCTCGCCTGTGGCAACGGCGGCTCGGCCGGCGATGCGCAGCACTTTTCCTCGGAGCTGCTCAACCGCTTCGAGCGCGAACGCCCGAGCCTGCCGGCCATTGCCCTGACCACCGACAGCTCGACCCTGACCTCGATCGCCAACGACTACAGCTACAACGAAGTGTTTTCCAAGCAGATCCGCGCGCTGGGCCAGCCCGGCGATGTTCTGCTGGCGATCTCCACCAGCGGCAATTCGGCCAACGTGATCCAGGCGATCCAGGCCGCACATGACCGCGAAATGATTGTCGTAGCAATGACGGGGCGCGACGGCGGCGGCATGGCTTCGCTGCTGCTGCCCGAAGACGTGGAAATCCGCGTACCTTCGACGGTTACCGCGCGCATCCAGGAAGTCCACCTGCTGGCGATCCACTGCCTGTGCGATCTGATCGACAGCCAACTGTTCGGGAGTGAAGAATGACCCCTATGCGCCTCGGCCTGCTGGCCCTGACCCTGTGCCTGAGCGTCACCGGCTGCAGCTCGGTACTCACCTCTGCGCGCAATTCGCCGATTGAAGACGATCGCGGCACGCGCACCATCGGCAGCAAGATCGACGACTCGCTGATCGAAACCAAGGCCGCCGTGAACATCTCCAAGGCCAACCCGGACCTGGACAAGGGTTCGCACATCGTTGTCAGCAGCTACAACGGCATCGTCCTGCTGGCCGGCCAGACCCCGCGCGCCGACCTCAAGAGCCTTGCCGAGCAGACTGCCGGCCAGGTTCAACGCGTCAAGAAGGTGCACAACGAGCTGCAGGTCATGCAGCCCTCCTCGATCCTGGCGCGCAACAACGACGCCTGGCTGACCACCAAGATCAAGACCCAGATGCTGACCGACAATGCCGTACCCAGCTCGCGCATCAAGGTGATTACCGAGAACGGCATCGTTTACCTGCTCGGCCTGGTGACCCAGCAAGAGGCCAACTCGGCCACTGCCGTGGTGCAGGGTGTGTCGGGTGTGCAGAAGATCGTCAAACTGTTCGAATACATCGACTGATTGTTGGTCTGGAAATTTTCAGCGCCTGCAAGACCGAGCGCCGCCCGCGCGGCGCTTCGCGGCACAAGGCCGCTCCCACATCTGTTTCGGGCCAATTATTCCTGTGCCAGAGGCGTGCGCACCCTTGGTGAATGACTTGAGGCAAAGAAAAAGGCGATCCGGTTGGATCGCCTTTTTTATTACTTGACCACTTTCAGGCTGGGCCGACCCGTCGGGCGAGGCGGCTGGCCACCGCCCTCTGGCGGGCCATCGTCGTCCGGTTGCACATCATCATCATCTTCCAGATCTTCGCCATCCGGCGAATCCAGTTCAAAGACCATGCCTTGGCCGTTTTCACGGGCATAAATACCCAGGATGGCACCCACCGGCACGAACAGCGAATGGGCAACACCACCGAAGCGGCCCTCGAAACTGACTGCGTCGTTGTCCATGTGCAAGCTGCGCACGGCACTTGGCGAGATATTCAGGACAATCTGGCCATCACTGGCGAAACCATCCGGCACCTGAACTTTCGGGAATTCGGCATTGACCAGCATATGGGGCGTGCAATCGTTGTCGACGATCCACTCGTACAGTGCTCGAACCAGATAGGGGCGACTGGAGTTCATCAACGGCTCCTTAAAGCTTGCGCATTTCACGTTCTACGGAGGACAGGCTCGCCTGGAAAGGCTCGCGGGCGAACTGGCGCTCCATGTAATCCAGCAGCGGCTTGGCTTGCCGCGGCAACTCGATACCCAACACCGGCAAACGCCAGAGTATTGGAAGTAGACAACAATCGACCAGGCTTTGCTCATCGCTCATGAAGCAAGCGAATTCATTGAACAACGGCGAAACGCCGGTCAGGCTTTCGCGCAGGGCCTTGCGCGCTTCGGTACGGGCAGCCTCGCTGCTGCGCGAATCGAGCACGGTATCGGCCAGGGCGCACCAGTCGCGCTGGATGCGGTGCATCAGCAAACGGCTATTGCCGCGTGCAACCGGGTAAACCGGCATCAGCGGCGGGTGCGGGTAACGCTCCTCGAGGTATTCCATCACCACGGTCGATTCATACAACGCCAGGTCACGGTCGACCAGGGTCGGCACGCTGCCGTAAGGGTTGACCTCGGCCAGCTTGGGTGGCAAGCGCGCAGGGTCGACATCGATGACCTGCACACTGACGCCCTTCTCGGCCAGCACCAGGCGTACCCGATGAGAATAGTGATCAGCGGGATCGGAATAGCAGGCTAACCTGTTGGTTGCGCCCATGTAGCGGCTCCTCGCACGGGATGCTTGTGCAACTGTAAATGAAAACGCGCCCGGGGCCCCCTGGCATGACTACCAGGGCGCCCCGGGCGCGTTCAACAACCAGAAACTACTGCGTGATCAGTGCACGTCCTTCCAGTATTCACGCTTGAGCAAGTAGGCGAATACGAAGAAGAAAGCCAGGTACAGCAACACGTAGGTACCGATGCGCTGGCTTTCCAGTTTGACCGGGTTGGCCGAATAGGCCAGGAAGGTCACCAGGTTCTTGACCTTCTCGTCGAACTGCTCGGTGGTCAGGGTACCGGATTTCGGCGTGATGGTCAGCTGGTCACAGGCTTCGTGGGTAATCGGGCTACCGGTCAATGGGTCGAATTGCTTCTTGCCATCGGTCACCGTCTGCACCTGCTTGCAACCGATCACCTGGTTACCCTGCAGGCCGACCAGCACGTTAGGCATGCCGACGTTCGGGAACACCTTGTTATTCACCCCGTACGGCCGCGATGGGTCCTCGTAGAAGCTGCGCAGGTAGGTGTACAGCCAGTCGGTACCGCGCACCCGGGCAACCAGGGTGAGGTCGGGCGGCGCGGCGCCAAACCAGGTCTTGGCATCGCTTGGCTGCATGCCGATCTGCATGTGGTCACCGATCTTGGCGCCGGTGAACACCAGCTTCTCGAGCATCAGCTCGTGCGGGATACCGAGGTCATCGGCGACCCGCTCGTAACGCTGGAACTTGGCACTGTGGCAACCCATGCAATAGTTGGCAAAGGTACGCGCACCGTCCTGCATGGCGGCCTTGTCGGTCAGGTCGATATCGGCCTTGTCCAGTTCCAGGCCGTGTTCGGCAGCGAAGGAAAAGGCAGGCATCACTGCCAGCAAAAATACTGCAATCAACTTTTTCATCAGCCAGTCACCCTTTCCGGAACCGGTTTGGTCTTCTCGAGCCTTGTGTAGAACGGCATCAGCAGGAAGTAGGCGAAGTACAGCACCGTGCACACCTGTGACAGCAAGGTACGCCCGGGTGTCGGTGCCAGTACGCCGAGCACGCCGAGGATGACGAAGGCCACGCAGAACACCAGCAGGAAGACCTTGCTGATCCAGCCCTTGTAACGCATGGAACGCACCGGGCTGCGGTCGAGCCAGGGCAGTACGAACAGCACGGCGATGGCCGCACCCATGGCAATCACGCCCATCAGCTTGTCAGGCACCGCACGCAAGATGGCGTAGAACGGTGTGAAGTACCACACCGGCGCGATGTGCTCGGGTGTCTTGAAGGCGTTGGCCTGCTCGAAGTTCGGTTTCTCCAGGAAGTAACCGCCCATTTCCGGGAAGAAGAACACCACGGCGCAGAACACGAACAGGAACACCACCACGCCGACAATGTCTTTCACGGTGTAGTAAGGGTGGAACGGGATGCCGTCCAGCGGGATACCGTTTTCATCCTTTTTCTTCTTGATGTCGACGCCATCGGGGTTGTTAGACCCCACTTCATGCAGGGCGAGGATATGCAGCACCACCAGGCCAAGGATCACGATAGGCAGGGCCACCACATGCAACGCAAAGAAGCGGTTCAGGGTGATGCCCGAGATCAGGTAGTCCCCGCGAATCCATTGCGTGAGGTCGTCACCGATCACCGGGATGGCACCGAACAGCGAGATGATCACCTGGGCACCCCAGTACGACATCTGGCCCCACGGCAGCAGGTAACCCATGAAGGCCTCGGCCATCAGCGCCAGGTAGATCAGCATGCCGAACAGCCAGACCAGCTCGCGTGGCTTCTGGTAGGAGCCGTAGAGCAGGCCACGGAACATGTGCAGGTAGACTACGATGAAGAACGCAGACGCGCCGGTAGCGTGCAGATAGCGCAGGATCCAGCCGTATTCCACGTCACGCATGATGTACTCGACCGAGGCGAAGGCCTCTTCCGCCGAGGGCGTGAAGCTCATGGTCAGCCATACCCCAGTGACGATCTGGTTGACCAGTACCAGCAATGCCAGGGAGCCGAAGAAGTACAGGAAGTTGAAGTTCTTGGGCGCGTAATACTTGCTCAGGTGGTCTTCCCACATTTTGGTGGCGGGGAAGCGAGCATCAATCCAGTCCATGAACTTGCTCATCATGCGTTCTCCTGGTCGACGCCGATGACGACAATCTCGTCCGACTCGTATGAGTGCGGTGGCACAGGCAGGTTAAGGGGCGCCGGCTGCGACTTGTAGACACGGCCAGCGAGGTCGTAGTGGGAGCCATGGCACGGGCAGAAATAGCCGCCCACCCACTTCGGACCCAGGTCGGCGGGTGCGACTTCCGGGCGGAAGGTGGGCGAACAACCCAGGTGCGTGCACAGGCCGACGAGGATGAGCACTTCCGGCTTGATCGAACGCACCTCAGGGTCGACGTAGGTCGGCTGCACTGAAGCCTTCGACTCTGGATCAGAGAGTTCGCCGGTAATTTTTTTGAGGTTGCCAAGGATTTCCGGCGTTCGCCGCACGATGAATACAGGCTGGCCACGCCACTCTGCAACCATCTGCTGCCCAGGCTCGACCTTGGCGATATTGACCTTCACCGGTGCACCTGCGGCTTTCGCCTTGGCACTGGGAAACCATGACCCCACGAACGGTACCGCAGCCCCCACTGCTCCCGCTGCCCCGACCACGGATGTCGCGGCTACGAGGAAGCGGCGCCGGCCTGCGTTGACGCCGTCATTGCTCATTCAGTCCTCTCCCATCAGCTTGCTTGGCCTGTTGAACCAGGCTTGTACTTAGGTTGTGTCAGTGGCACTAAAAATTGGCCGTCATGGTAAGAAACAAATCCACACACTGACAAGGGATTACCCTGGCAAGGGGCAACAACCCGCGCTTTGCTTGATCTGCGTCTATTCGACAAGCGGCTACTGACATGCTGACAGGTTAGTTCAAGCCAAAAAAAAAGCCCGGTTCCAAGGAACCGGGCTTTTTTCGACTGCCGAAGCGGTATTAACGCTTGGAGTACTGAGGACGCTTACGCGCTTTACGCAGACCCACTTTCTTACGCTCGACTTCACGAGCGTCGCGGGTGACGTAGCCAGCACGACGCAGGGCGCCACGCAGGGTTTCGTCGTATTCCATCAGGGCGCGGGTGATACCGTGACGGATCGCACCGGCCTGACCGCTGACACCACCACCGGAAACGGTGACGTAGATGTCGAACTTCTCAACGGTTTCGGTCAGCTCGAGTGGCTGGCGAACAACCATGCGAGCGGTTTCGCGACCGAAGAACACGTCCAGAGAACGGTTGTTGATGGAGATGTTACCAGTACCCGGACGCAGGAATACGCGAGCGGTTGCGGTCTTGCGACGGCCAGTGCCGTAATTTTGAGTCGCCGACATAATGAACTATCCCGTTAGATCTTCAGTTCTTGAGGCTGCTGAGCAGTGTGTGGGTGAGCAGCACCCGCGTACACTTTCAGCTTGCGGTACATGTCGCGACCCAGCGGGTTCTTAGGCAGCATGCCTTTGACCGCGGTTTCGATAACACGCTCAGGGGCCTTGGCGATCAACTTCTCGAAGTTGATTTCCTTGATACCGCCCGGGAAGCCGGAGTGGGAGTAGTACATTTTGTCGGAAGACTTGGCACCAGTCACACGAACCTGCTCGGCGTTGATAACGACGATGTAGTCGCCGGTGTCAACGTGAGGGGTGTATTCTGGTTTGTGTTTGCCACGCAGACGGGTAGCGATTTCGGTAGCCAGACGACCCAGGGTCTGGCCAGCGGCGTCGACTACGAACCACTCGCGCTTTACTGTTTCCGGTTTAGCAGTAAAAGTTTTCATTCTCTAAAGCCTCAGAGGCCGCCCAGCGAAAAATAGACGGCGAATCTTACTGGATAGTGCACATCTTGCCAAGGGCAAGCGCGCAGCCGAACACAGACGCTTTTGGGGGCTCGGGTCGGGCACGCCAATGTTCGACGGGGTTCTTCCTGCGTGATGGTGCATCACTTCCGCCACGCGGAGAGGGGCTGAATTATCCAGATTGCGCGAAAAATTTCAACCTGCTTTGATGAGCTTCTATTGCCAAGGAGTGTTTACCCGATGGAATACCGCCAGCTCGGCCGAACCGACCTCAACGTCAGCGCCCTGTGCCTGGGCACCATGACCTGGGGCGAGCAGAACGTCCAGGCCGAGGCCTTTGCACAGATTGCCCGGGCCAAGGCCGCCGGGATCAACTTCATCGACACCGCCGAGATGTACCCGGTGCCGCCGCGCCCGGAAACCTACGCCGCCACCGAACGCATCATCGGCAACTGGTTCCGCGAGCAAGGTGACCGCGATGACTGGGTACTGGCCAGCAAGGTCGCCGGCCCCGGCAACGGCATCAGCCACATCCGCGACGGCCAGCTCAAGCACAACCGCCAGCACATCGTCGCGGCGCTGGACGAAAGCCTCAAGCGCCTGCAGACCGACCGTATCGACCTGTACCAGTTGCACTGGCCAGAGCGCAGCACCAACTTCTTCGGCAAGCTGGGCTACCAGCACCTGCCGCAGGACCACTTTACCCCGCTGGAAGAAACCCTCGAGGTGCTCGACGAGCAGGTGCGCGCGGGCAAGATCCGCCACATCGGCCTGTCCAACGAAACGCCGTGGGGCACCATGAAGTTCCTGCAGCTGGCCGAAAGCCGTGGCTGGCCGCGGGCGGTGTCGATCCAGAACCCGTACAACCTGCTAAACCGCAGCTTCGAGGTGGGCCTGGCGGAAGTGGCCATCCGCGAACAGTGCGGTTTGCTGGCCTATTCGCCGTTGGCATTCGGCATGCTTTCAGGCAAGTACGAGAACGGTGCACGGCCAGAGAATGCGCGCCTGACCCTGTTCAGCCGCTTTGCCCGCTACTCCAACCCGCAAACGGTGGCGGCTTGCAGCCGTTACGTGCAGTTGGCCCGCGATCACGGCCTGGCCCCGGCACAGATGGCTTTGGCGTTCGTCACGCGGCAGCCGTTCGTGACCAGCAACATCATTGGTGCGACCAGCCTGGAGCAGCTGGACAGTAACCTGGCCAGCTTTGAGCTGAACCTGAGCGACGAGTTGCTGGCGGCGATCGAGGTGATTCACCAGGAGCAGCCGAACCCGGCGCCTTGATCAAAGCTACAAGCTACAAGCTACAAGCTACAAGCTACAAGCTACAAGCTACAAGAGAGAGCCGCTCGCGCACGGACTGCTCTTTTCTTGCAGCTTGAAGCTTGCAGCTCGCCCAAAAAAATAAGACGATCCAGCCGGTGATTGACCACTCTACCCTATAAGAACAATGACAATGATGTTTACCCAACCCTCCGCGTCGCTGCGGCGCGTCAGCATCCTGGCCATTGACAAGGTGTTCGCTTCTACCTTGATGCAGGCCAAGGACTTTTTCCACCTCGCCAGCCTGCGCTACAGCAAGCAGCTGGGCCTGGGCTTGCAGCCCATGTTCGAGATCCGCCTGGTGAGCCCCGATGGCCAGCCCGTGGACAGCTTCAGCAATGTGCAGCTGCCGGTCGACGGCGGCCTGGACGACGCCGATGTGATCATCCTGCCGGCCTACTGGGACGACTTCGATAACCTGTTGCAACGTTACCCCCAGGTGCTGCCGTGGCTGCGTGACCAGCATGCCCGTGGCGCCGTGCTGTGCGCCGAGGCCAGTGGCGTGTTCTGGCTGGCCGAGTCCGGCCTGCTCGACGGCAAGGAGGCGACCACTTACTGGCGCTTCTTCAGCAGCTTTGCCGAACGGTTCCCGAATATCCGCCTGAACCAGGACAAGCACCTGACCGATGCCGACAATATCTATTGTGCTGGCGGCGCCACGTCGGCCTGCGACCTGTACATCTACCTGATCGAGCGCTTCTGCGGCGCCAACGTGGCCAGGGCGGTGTCGCGCGACATCCTCTACGAAGTGCAGCGCAACTACACCCCAGGGCGCATGGGTTTTGGCGGGCAGAAGCTGCACCAGGACCTGATCATCCTGCAGATCCAGCACTGGCTGGAAGAGCACTTCGCCGACAAGTTCCGCTTTGAAGATGTGGCGCGCAACCACGGCATGAGCATTCGCAACTTCATGCGCCGCTTCCAGGGCGCGACGGGTGACAAACCGCTGCACTACCTGCAACGGCTACGTATCGAGACGGCCAAGGGGTTGTTGTCGAGCACGCGCAAGAGCATCAAGACCATCAGTTACGAGGTCGGTTATGACGATGCGAGTTTCTTTGCGCGGTTGTTCCGCCAGCATACCGAGCTATCGCCGAACCAGTATCGGCAGCAGTTCATGCAGGAGGCTTGAGGCCCTCTGGGGCTGCTTTGCAGCCCATCGCCGGCAAGCCAGCTCCCACAGGTATTGCATAAGTCTCAAGGGCTGCGCTAAACCTGTGGGAGCTGGCTTGCCGGCGATGGGGCGCGAAGCGGCCCCGGATTCTCAAGGCTTGTGCGCGCGCGACAGGAACTCGTGCGACTGCATCTCCAGCAACCGGCTCAGGGTACGCTGGAACTCGAAGGCCAGGCGCCCACCGGTATACAGGTCCTTCAGCTCCACCTCGGCCGAGATGATCAGCTTGACGTTGCGGTCGTAGAACTCATCGACCATGTTGATGAAGCGGCGGGCGATGTCGTCGGTGGTGACGCTCATCTGCTCCACGTTGCTCAGCAGCACAGCATGGAAAATCTTGCCCAGCTCGATGTAGTCGTTCTGGCTGCGCGGCCCGTCGCACAGGGCGCGGAAGTCGAACCAGGCGACGTCGTCGCACGTACGCAGGGCAGTGATCGGGCGGTTCTCGATCATCAGCACGTCGTTTTCGACCGCCTGGGTGCACTCAGGGGTCAGCGCCTTGAAGCTGGCACGCATGCTCTCGTGCGCCGCGTCATTGAGCGGGTAATGGAACAATTCGGCCTGCTCCAGGTGACGCAGGCGGTAGTCGACCCCGCTGTCAACGTTCACCACGTCGGTGTACTGCTTGATCATGGCGATGGCCGGCAGGAAGCGCGCACGCTGCAGGCCGTCCTTGTACAGGCCGTCCGGGACGATGTTGGAGGTGGCCACCAGCGATACGCCGTTCTTGAACAGCTCTTCCATCAGGGTGCCGAGGATCATCGCGTCGGTAATGTCCGAAACGAAGAATTCGTCAAAGCAGATCACCTTGGCTTCTTCGCTGAAACGCTTGGCGATGATGGTCAGCGGGTTCTTCTCGCCTTTGAGGGTGCGCATTTCCTCATGCACACGCTTCATGAAGCGGTGGAAGTGCGTGCGCATCTTCTGCTTGAACGGCAGCGCCTCGTAGAAGGTGTCGACCAGGTAAGTCTTGCCTCGCCCTACCCCACCCCAGAAATACAGCCCCTTGACCGGGGTCTGCTCCTTCTTGCCGAACAACTTGCCGAACACGCCCGGCTTGTTGTTCTGCGCCTGCACCAGGTCGTCGTACAGGCGCTGCAGGTGACGCACCGCAGTTTCCTGCGCCGCGTCATGGAAGAAGTCGGGACGTTTCAGATCTGCTTGATATCGTTCTAGGGGCGTCATGATTTCGTTAGCGAGGCAACAAAAAACGGGCCGTCACTGTAGCGACAGGCCCGCTTAATGGCAATGCGACTTGCGTCAATATGCCTCATTTACGCTGTATGGCACCGGCTTTGCCGGTGTTCGCGAGTGAACTCGCTCCTACAGGTAAAACCCCTCAGGCTGCACATATTACCTGTGGGAGCGGGTTCACCCGCGAACACCGGCAGAGCCGGTGCCAGGCACCGCGGCGCGCCCGCTGCCACAGTGCAACACCCTCAGTCCTGCTGTGGCGCCAAGGCTGCACGCAGGCTTTCGATGGCCGCATCACGCGCGTCAGCGCTGTCGAACTGCGGCCCTTCGGCCACCTGCTCGCCGTTCAGCCACACGCCAAAGCCCAATCCTTCAACGCGTACATCCGCCTCGCCGCCCTGCTGCAGCTGCTTGCTCACAGCACCGGCGCTCTTGCCGTCGGCGAAGCTGCGCGACAGCAGCAGTTGCTCACCGTCGGCGGCCAGCAGGCGGAAGCGGAAGCTGCCGTCCTCATCGCGGAAGCTGACGAAACGCGCGCTCTTGGCAGCCTTTTTCTTCACTTCGGTGCCGGCCTGCACGCTGGTGCGGAACGAACGCAGGCCAACGGCTTCGCGCAGTTGCTCGAGGAATGGCGTGGCGGTCTTGCGGGCCTTGGCGGCGCCAGCCAGCAGGATGTCTTCGAGGTCCGCCGGGCGGGCGATCAACTGGTGGTAGTACTCACGCTTCTCGGCCAACTGGCCGTCCAGCAACTGGAACAGGCGCTGCTTGGCGTCGCCCCAGCCCAGGCCCTGCAACAGTTCTTCGCGGAATTCGCTGCACTGCTGCGGCGTCGCGAAGGCCTGATACAAGGTGAACAGGTGCGAGGTGTCCGGGTCTTTCGCTTCGCCTGGCGCACGCGAGTCGGTGACGATGCGCGAGATGGCGTCTTTCATGTCCTTGGCGCTGGTGAACAACGGGATGGTGTTGTCGTAGCTCTTGGACATCTTGCGCCCGTCCAGGCCCGGCAGGGTCGCCACGCTCTCTTCGATCACCGCCTCTGGCAGGGCGAAGAAATCCTTGCCCTGGCCGAACAGGTGGTTGAAGCGCTGGCCGATGTCGCGGGCCATTTCCACGTGCTGGATCTGGTCGCGGCCGACCGGCACCTTGTTGGCATTGAACATCAGGATGTCCGCAGCCATCAGCACCGGGTAGCTGAACAGGCCCATGGTCACACCCGCATCCGGGTCTTCGCCGGCTTCCAGGTTCTTGTCTACCGAAGCCTTGTAGGCGTGCGCACGGTTGAGCAGGCCCTTGGCTGCGACGCAGGTCAGCAACCAGGTCAGCTCGGGGATTTCCGGGATGTCGGACTGGCGGTAGAAGGTCACCTTGTCCGGGTCCAGGCCACCGGCCAGCCAGGTGGCGGCGATTTCCAGGCGCGAACGCTGGATGCGCAGCGGGTCGTCGCACTTGATCAGGGCGTGGTAGTCGGCCAGGAAGTAGAACGAGTCGACACCGGGCTGCTGGCTGGCACGGATCGCCGGGCGGATGGCGCCGGCGTAGTTGCCCAGGTGCGGAGTGCCGGTGGTGGTGATACCGGTAAGAATGCGCGTGGTCATGGGTGTTCGCTTATTCAGGCTTGGCTCAGTTCGAAAGGCGCGGCAGCAGCAGATCCTTCAGATCGGTCAGCTTGCCATGGAAGAAGTGTCCGCATTCTGCCACTTTCAGCAGCTCATGGGGACGCGACAGGCTGTAGGACCAATCGTAAACCAGCTGCGGCGCGACCACTTCGTCGGCATCCGGCTGCACCACGGTGATCGGGCACTGCTGCGGCAGCGGGAATTCATCGGTCAGGCGCATCACCGCCGGGGCGATCATGAACAAGTGCTGCAGGCCCACCCCGGCGGCCTCCAGGCGGCCAGCCAGGCTGGTGGCGACAAAACCGCCGAACGAGAAGCCCATCAGTACGAGCGGCAGTTCGGGGTGCTTGCCACGCAGCCAGGCCGCTGCAGCCTCGGCATCGGCCACTTCGCCAGCGCCCATGTCATGGCTGCCGGCACTCTGGCCAACGCCACGGTAGTTGAAGCGCAGGGTCACATAGCCGGCATCACGGGCGGTACGCTGCAGGGTCGAGACCACCTTGTTGAGCATGGTACCGCCCTGGACCGGGTTGGGGTGGCAAATCAGCACCGCGCCGCGGGCGTCGGCCACGTCCAGGTACAGGGCTTCCAGCGGGCCGCAGGGGCCATCGATGAACAAGGGGGTTTCGCGGACAAGCAAGGCACTACTCCGTGACCTCAGGGAGGGTCGATTCGTCTAGGTGAGGAATTCTGTTCTGATTTGCGATCGCTCGCGGTATACAGCGCAGGTCTGAGCCGTTAACGTAAAGCAAAGCCGTTTATAGAGGAAGGACTCGTGGAACTCTCGCTCCTTGTTTGGTTGTTGCCGACCTTGGCCCTGGTCATTGGTGTGGTAGTTGGTTTCGTCGTGGCCCGCCTGCTGCCCAATGCCGCGCCGAGCAGCACCCAGCGTCAGCTGGATGAGATGCAGAAGCGCTTCGACAGCTACCAGAACGAAGTGGTGACCCACTTCAACAGCACTGCAGTACTGGTGAAGAAGCTGACCCAGAGCTACCAGGATGTCCAGGACCACCTGGCCGACGGTGCCAACACCTTGGCACTGGACGAACTGACCCGCCAGCGCCTGCTGGCCGCGCTGCACTCCGAAGGCAGCCAAGGCCCGCGTGACCGCCTGACGCCGCCAAAGGACACTGCCGAAGTACCCCGCGACTACGCGCCAAAAGCGCCAAACTCGCCGGGCATGCTCGACGAGAGCTACGGGCTCAAGCGTTGATCCGCTGACATGAACATGAAAAAGGCCTCGCGAGAGGCCTTTTTTGTGGGCGCCGGCCAAAGCCTGTACACGATCCCCTGTAGGAGCGGCCTTGCGTCGCGAAAGGGCTGCACCGCAGCCCCGACAGTATTGCAGGATGGCTGAAATCCTGGGGCCGCTACGCGCCCCTTTCGCGACACAAGGCCGCTCCTACAGGTGCCCCCAATGCCTGTTGGATATCAGCCAGCAGGTCCTCCACATCCTCCAGCCCCACCGACAACCGCACCAGCCCCTCCGAGATCCCGTGATGCGCCCGCTCCTGCGGCGTATAGCTGGAATGGGTCATACTCGCCGGGTGCTGCGCCAGCGACTCGGCATCCCCCAGGCTCACCGCCCGGGCAAACAGCTGCAGTGCGTTCATGAACCTGCGCCCGGCCTCGATACCGCCCTTGAGCTCAAAGGCAATCATCCCGCCCGGCAAACGCATCTGCCGCTGCGCCAGCGCGTACTGGGCGAACGACGGCAACCCCGGGTAGTGAATCAGTTCCACCTGCGGCTGCCGCACCAGAAACTCAGCCACCTTCTGGGCGTTTGCGCAATGCCGGTCCATGCGCAGGGCCAAGGTCTTCATACCGCGCATCAGCAGCGCCGCATCATGCGGCGACAGCACCGCCCCGGTCATGTCTTTCAGCCCTTCCAGGCGAATACGGTCGACCAGCGCCTTGCGCCCGACCACCAGGCCGGCAGTGATATCACCGTGACCGCTGAGGTACTTGGTCGCCGAATGCACCACCAGGTCCGCCCCCAGCTCCAGCGGCCGCTGCAGGTAGGGCGTGCAATAGGTGTTGTCGACCACCACATGCACATCATGCTCACGCACCGCCTCGGCCACCACGGCGATATCCACCAGCTGCATGTTGGGGTTGGCCGGCGTTTCAAAGTAGATCATCCGCGTTTTGCCGTTGATCGCCGCTTTCAGGGCCTTGGCATCGTTCAGGTCGACATGGCGGATCTTCACGCCGAATTCGCCAATGCCATGGTGCAGGAAAGCAAAGGTGCAGCCGTACAGTGTGCGCCCGACGATCAGCTCATCGCCGGGGCGCAGCAAGGTCCAGATCGTCGAGGTGATGGCGCCCATGCCCGACGCCAATGCCAACCCCGCCTCGCCGCCCTCCAGCGAGGCCATGCGCTGTTCCAGCAGGGCCAGGGTAGGGTTGGAGATACGGCTGTAGAAATGCCCCGGTTCTTCTCCGGCGAAGCATGCAGCGCCATATTCAACAGTCGGGAAGGCGTAGGTGGCGGTCTGGTACACCGGCGGCACCAGGGCGCCACCGTGAGAAAGCGGGTCGTAGCCATGGTGAATGGCCCGCGTGGAAAAACCGGTGTTGTGATGGGAGTCGCGCATGGCAACAGCCTCTTGTGGTTTGTTATAAGCTTATGCCACCGAGCTGCCCGATTTTTTCCAAAATAACCCACGCATCTGCGTGCATGCTGGAACAAAAACAATAATTACCGGACCAGGAGGGCAAAACATGCCTTCAAGCCTCGACCGCACCGACCGCGCCCTGCTCGCCGCCCTGCAGGACAATGCCCGCCTCACCGTTGCCGAACTGGCCGACCAGGTGGCACTGACCACTTCACCCTGCTGGCGGCGGGTGAAACTGCTGGAAGACAATGGTTACATCACCGGCTACCAGGCCATCCTCTCGCCCAAATCGCTGGGGTTTGGTGTTACGGCGTTCGTCAGCATCATGATGGACTCGCACACCAAGGATATGGCGCTGGCGTTCGAGCGGCGGCTGATGGAAATTCCCGAAATTGTCGCCTGCCACAACATTTCCGGGCGCTATGACTTCTTGCTGGAGATCCTGGCGCGGGACCTGGAGTCGTTCGGCGAGTTCACCCGCGAAGTGCTGCAGCGGTTACCGGGGGTGAAGGAGATTTATTCGAGTTTTTCGTACAAGGCAGTGAAGGACAAACGGGTGATACCGGTGTCGGAAAAACACATCTGAGACAGATCTTTCCGACTTAGACAAATATGCTCACTACGGGGCGCTTGCTCGATAGAAAAAGGCCTCGAAAGAGGCCTTTTTCATACTTCTGAGCCGCCTAAGGAACCCCTGCAGAGCGGCCCGCCATTTCAGATCAAGGCTTACGCCAGGACTGACCACCTTCATCGTCGTCACCGCCGCTGCGGCAAATGTACAGGTGGCTGTAGTTCGGGAATACGCTCATGGTAATACGCCTCTTGAATGCACTGGCCAATTCACCAGCTCACCCAGCGTGCCCTCGCCTGGCTTCTTTGGGCATTGGGCAAAAATTCCCGTTCCGCTAGTTCATGCACATGCCTTTAACGCCTGTTCAACATCAGCCTGAAAGGGTGAATGTTGCAACAGCTGTTAGTGCGAGGCGCCGGCCTTCTCCAAAGTCTTTACACGCTGATCCAGTTCACGGACAGCCTCGATCAAAGGCGCAACCAGCTTTTCGTAGTCCACCGTCAGCAGCCCATCCTTCTCATGCACCAGCTCCGGATAGACCTTTTGTACGTCCTGTGCGATCACCCCAATGTCATTGCGACCGGACGCTATCCACTTCATCCGCACACCTTGAATCTGCTGCAAGGTTTCCGTGGAATTCAGCAAACGCTCTATGTCGGTTTTCAGACTTTTATCACTGAAAGGACAACATTTGGCGCCCAGATCTGCATGTGCCATGCCCGATAACCCAACAGCCGATACCAACGTCAATGCTGCGAAAAGTTGGGAAAACTTCATCGCTATGCCTCCTTATGCTCAGAAGCACACAGAGTGAGCGAACGGTTTCCTACTCCATAGTCGGATGCGTCGTTCAGCGCTGTAGGAAATGGCGACGTGATTTGTAGTACGAAATAGATAGGGGTGGACATTACAACCAGTAAAAGAGGCACTGTACGCGCACCACAAAAAAACCCCGCCGGAGCGGGGTTTTTCTTGCAGCCCAGCGCTTAGATAGCGCCACGCTGACGCAGTACGTCAAGCACCCGCTTAACGCCTTCGTCGACGCTGATCGACTGGGTGTCGATCACCAGGTCGGCGTCCAGCGGCACATCGAACGGGAAGCTTTCGCCCGGGATGTTGTCGCCGCCGGCGGCATACAGGCCTTGCGGGTCACGCTCGCGGCAGGCCAGTGGCGAAGCCTGCACGTAAACGGTCACCAGGCGTTCCTTGCCGATGAGTGCCTTGGCCTGTTCGCGGCCTTCGGCGTCCGGGGCAACGAACGCAGCCAGGGTCAGCATGCCGGCTTCGTTGAACTGGCGCGCCACATGGGCGGCGCGGCGCCAGTTCTCGGTGCGGCCGGCGCGGTCCTGTGGCAGGCCCTTGTTCAAGTCGTGGCGCAGGTTCTGGCCGTCGAGCACGTACACCGCACGGCCCATGTCGAACAGCTTGCGCTCTACGGCATAGGCCAAGGTGCTCTTGCCAGCGCCGGAGAGGCCGCTGAACAGCACGGTAGCCGGCTGCTGACCAAAGCGCAGGGCGCGCTCTTCGGTGGACACGTGGGCCAGTTTGCCATGCTGGCCGGTGCTGCCATGCGGCAGGACTGGCTGGGCGATGATCATGCCGGCGCCGACGGTGCCGTTGGTCAGGCGGTCGATGACGATGAACGCACCAGTGGTGCGGTTACTGTCGTAACCGTCCAGGGCGATGGCGCTGTCCAGGGACACCTTGACGCGGCCAATCTCGTTCAACTGCAGGGCGCTGGCAGCGTCCTTCTCGAGGGTGTTCACATCAACCTTGTGGGTGATGCTGGCAATCGAGCCCGGCACGTAGCTGGTGGCGCGCTTGATGTCGTACTTCTTGCCCGGGAGCATCGGCTCTTCGGCCATCCACACCAGCATGGCATCGAACTGGTCGGTTACCGGTGGAACGTTGTCGGCGTGTACCAGCAGGTCACCACGGGAGATGTCGATCTCGTCTTCCATGGTCAGGGTCACGGCCTGGCCGGGACCTGCGTTTTCCAGTTCACCTTCGTAGGTGACGATGGACTTGACCCGGCTGCTCTTGCCCGATGGCAGCACGACGATTTCGTCGCCCTTGTGCACCACGCCGCTGGCGAGGGTGCCGGCAAAGCCGCGGAAGTTCAGGTTTGGGCGGTTGACGTACTGCACCGGGAAACGCAGGTCGGTGAAGTTGCGATCAGCCGAAACCTCGACGGTTTCGAGGATTTCCATCAGCGTCGGGCCGCTGTACCACGGCGACTGCTCGCTGTGGTTGACCACGTTGTCACCCTTGAGCGCCGACATCGGCACGAAGTGCAGGCTGCTCGGGGTCAGGTTGATGGCTTCGGCAAACTTCAGGTAGTCGGCTTTGATCGACTCGAACACGCCTTCATCGAAGCCTTTCAGGTCCATCTTGTTGACCGCGACCACGATGTGCTTGATGCCCAGCAACGAGGCAATGTAGCTGTGGCGGCGGGTCTGCGTCTGCACGCCGTAGCGGGCATCGACCAGGATGATCGCCAGGTCGCAGGTGGACGCACCGGTGGCCATGTTGCGGGTGTACTGCTCGTGGCCCGGGGTGTCGGCGATGATGAACTTGCGCTTGGCGGTGGAGAAGTAGCGGTAGGCGACATCGATGGTGATGCCCTGCTCACGCTCGGCCTGCAGGCCGTCTACCAGCAGCGCCAGGTCGACTTCTTCGCCGGTAGTGCCGGACTTTTTCGAGTCACGGGTGATTGCCTCGAGGTGGTCCTCGTAGATCATCTTGGAGTCGTGCAGCAGGCGCCCGATCAGGGTGCTCTTGCCGTCATCCACGTTGCCGCAGGTGAGGAAACGCAGCAGTTCTTTACGCTCGTGCTGAGCCAGATAAGCGAGGATGTCTTCGCTGATCAAATCGGATTGGTGCGACATGGAGTAACCCTGAAAATTAGAAGTAGCCCTGACGTTTCTTGTCTTCCATGGAACCGGCGCCATCGTGGTCGATGACCCGGCCCTGGCGCTCGGAAGTGCGCGTCAGGAGCATTTCCTGAATGATGTCGGTGAGCGTTTCGGCTTCCGACTCGACAGCGCCCGTGAGCGGGTAGCAGCCGAGGGTACGGAAACGCACCTTCTTCTTGACGATGCGGGCTTTCTCTTCCTCGGAGAGGTGCTCGAGAATGCGCTCGTCGTCGATCATGATCAGGGTGCCGTTCTTCTCGATGACTTCACGCTCGGCGGCGAAGTACAGCGGCACGATCGGGATGCCTTCAAGGTAGATGTACTGCCAGATGTCCAGCTCGGTCCAGTTCGACAGCGGGAAGACACGGATCGACTCGCCCTTGTTGACCTTGCCGTTGTACACGTTCCACAGCTCGGGGCGCTGGTTCTTCGGGTCCCAGCGGTGCTTGCTGTCACGGAACGAGTACACACGCTCCTTGGCCCGCGACTTCTCTTCGTCGCGGCGCGCGCCACCGAAGGCGGCATCGAAACCATGCTTGTCCAGCGCCTGCTTCAGGCCTTGGGTTTTCATGATGTCGGTGTGCTTGGAGCTGCCATGGGTGAACGGGTTGATGCCCTGCGCCACACCCTCAGGGTTGACGTGGGTGATCAGCTCCAGGCCCATTTCCTCGACCATCTTGTCGCGGAAGCTGTACATCTCCTGGAATTTCCACTGGGTGTCGACGTGCATCACCGGGAACGGCAGCTTGCCCGGGAAGAAGGCCTTGCGCGCCAGGTGCAGCATCACGGCGGAATCCTTGCCGATCGAGTACAGCATTACCGGGTTGTCGAACTCGGCCGCCACCTCGCGGATGATGTGGATGCTTTCCGCCTCCAGCTGTTTCAAGTGCGTCAGTTTGTCGACCATGGCTACTCACGAAAAACGATCTTATGGACGGCCTGCGGGCCGTGTTCGAGCGGGCCACTTTATCACAGCGGCTGCTTCTATTTAGGAGGCTGGCTAGATCGAAAAGGTCTAACGATATGACTGGGGGTTTGGGCTGAAACGGGGGCCGCCTTGCGGCCCATCGCCGGCAAGCCAGCTCCCACAGAGAGCTGCACAAGTCTGCAGGCCTGCGCAGTACCTGTGGGAGCTGGCTTGCCGGCGATGAGGCCAGTAAGGTCAGATCGGATTAGGGCAATCGATGAACAGGTGCTCCACGGCAAACCGCCGCGCCAGGTAATCACCCAGCGCCTGCACCCCATAGCGCTCGGTAGCATGGTGCCCGGCAGCAATGAAGCTGACACCATTCTCGCGGGCACTGTGATAGGTCTGCTCCGACGCCTCGCCGGTCAGGTACAAATCGACCCCGGCAGCAATCGCCGTGTCGATGTAGCCCTGCCCGCCCCCGGTGCACCAGCCAACCCGGCGAATCATCTGGTCGCCTTCGACCAGCAACGGCTCACGCCCCAGCACTTCCTGCACCCGCCGGGCAAAGTCGCGCGAGGTGATCGGCTCGGCCAGCGAGCCGACCAGCCCGACCACCTTGAGGTTCTCCGGGTCCAGCGGCCCTTCGACGGTGATGTCCAGGTGCCGTGCCAGTTGCACGTTGTTGCCCACCTCTGGGTGTACATCCAGCGGCAAGTGGAACGCCAGCAGGCTGATGTCGTTGTTCAGCAAGGTCTTCAACCGGCGCTGGCGAATGCCGGTGATACAAGGATTTTCGCCCTTCCAGAAGTAGCCATGGTGTACCAACACCAGGTCGGCCTCGGCTTCGACTGCCGCATCCAGCAACGCCTGGCTGGCGGTAACGCCACTGACGATGCGGCTGACCTGCGGCCGGCCTTCTACCTGTAACCCGTTGGGGCAATAATCCTGGATCTTCGCGCTGCCCAGGTAACGCTCGGCTTCCTCAACCAGGGTGTTAAGAGCGACGGCCATGAAAATCTCCTCGAAAACTGCGCTTTTCCCGGGCACAACGCAGAGGGAACGCCCGTATAATGCCGGCCATTATGGGCCGTCGCCGGCACTGGGGGAACCGGTGTATGATCGCGCGCGCTCATGCCCCACCGCGCGGCCGCTGGCCCCCGCTCTTTCCAGGATCCGTTCATGTTCAAGGCTTTGCGTTACTTTGGCTGGCCCCTGCTTACCGGCGTACTGATCGCCATGCTGATCATCCAGCGTTACCCGGAGTGGGTCGGCCTGCCCAGCCAGGACGTCAACCTGCAGCAGGCCCCGCAGACCACGCGGATCATGCAGGGCCCTGTGTCGTATGCCGACGCCGTGACCCTCGCCGCCCCGGCGGTGGTCAACCTGTACACCACCAAAGTGGTGAACAAAAGCGCCCACCCACTGTTCGAAGACCCGCAGTTCCGCCGCTTCTTCGGCGACAACCTGCCCAAGCAGCGCCGCTGGGAGTCGAGCCTGGGTTCGGCGGTGATCATGAGCCCCGAAGGCTACCTGCTGACCAACAACCACGTCACCAGCGGCGCCGACCAGATCGTCGTGGCCCTGAAAGATGGCCGCGAAACCCTGGCCCGGGTGATCGGCAGCGACCCGGAAACCGACCTGGCGGTGCTGAAGATCGACCTGAAGAACCTGCCCGCCATTACCATCGGCCGTTCCGACACCATTCACATCGGCGACGTGACGCTGGCTATCGGCAACCCGTTCGGCGTCGGCCAGACCGTGACCATGGGCATCATCAGCGCCACTGGCCGTAACCAGTTGGGCCTGAACAACTACGAAGACTTCATCCAGACCGATGCGGCGATCAACCCGGGCAACTCCGGGGGGGCGCTGGTGGATGCCAACGGCAATCTGGTCGGCATCAACACTGCAATCTTCTCCAAGTCTGGCGGTTCGCAGGGCATCGGCTTTGCCATCCCGGTGAAACTGGCGCTGGAAGTGATGAAGTCGATCGTCGAGCATGGCCAGGTGATTCGTGGCTGGCTGGGCATCGAAGTGCAGCCGCTGAGCCAGGAGCTGGCCGAATCGTTTGGCATGAAGGACCGCCCGGGCATCGTGGTGGCGGGCATCTTCCGCGAAGGGCCGGCAGCCAAGGCCGGGCTGCAACTGGGTGACGTGATCCTGAGCATCAACGGCGAACCGGCCGGTGACGGGCGCAAGTCGATGAACCAGGTGGCGCGGATCAAGCCTAACGAGAAGATCACCATCGAGGTGATGCGCAATGGGCAGCAGCTGAAGCTGGTGGCCGAGGTGGGGCTGCGGCCACCACCGGCGCCGGCTGCTGCTCAAGAAGAGAAGTAACCATCGGGGCCGCTTTGCGGCCCATCGCCGGCAAGCCAGCTCCCACACAGGCTGTGTGAAAACCCCCGTCACTTTTCGATGATCGCGCTCGTACGTGAAATCTGAAAAGAGTTGGCTGCTCAGCAGACCCAGATTTTGCGTAAGAGCGCGATTTTTAGGATGTTTTTGAACAGCTACATCGGTCGGGAGGTTTTCACACAGCCTGCACAGGGACAGCACCAGCCTCAAGCCCTGTGCAGTACCTGTGGGAGCTGGCTTGCCGGCGATGGGCTGCAAAGCAGCCCCAACAGCATCAATGCAGAATCTGGCTGAGGAACAACCGGGTCCGGTCGCTGCGCGGCCGGTCGAAGAAGTCATCCGGTGCCGCTTGCTCCACAATCTCCCCTTTGTCCATGAAGATCACCCGGTTCGCCACGGTACGGGCGAAGCCCATTTCGTGGGTGACGCAGAGCATGGTCATGCCATCTTCGGCCAGGCCGACCATGGTATCGAGCACTTCCTTGACCATTTCCGGGTCCAGCGCCGAGGTCGGTTCGTCGAACAGCATGATCTTCGGCTTCATGCACAACGCCCGGGCAATCGCCACCCGCTGCTGCTGGCCACCGGACAACTGCCCTGGGTACTTGTGCGCCTGCTCAGGGATACGCACCCGCTCCAGGTAATGCATGGCAATTTCCTCGGCCTTGCGCCGGGGCATCTTGCGCACCCACATCGGCGCCAGGGTGCAGTTCTCCAGGATGCTCAGGTGCGGGAACAGGTTGAAGTGCTGGAACACCATGCCCACCTCGCGGCGGATGGCCTCGATCTGCTTGAGGTCGTTGGTCAGCTCCACGCCATCGACCACAATGCGCCCTTGCTGGTGCTCTTCCAGGCGGTTGAGGCAACGGATAGTGGTTGACTTGCCCGAACCGGACGGCCCACACAGCACGATACGCTCGCCCTGGCGCACGTTCAGGTTGATGTCCTTGAGCACATGGAACTGGCCGTACCACTTGTTCACGCCCTGCATCTGGATGATGCCTTCGGGGCCGGCAGGCTGCTTGATCGCTTCACTCATTTCGAAACTCCTAACGCTTGTGGCCAGTGTCCAGCTTGCGCTCCAGGTGCATGGAGTAGCGGGACATACCGAAACAGAAAATCCAGAAGACCAGGGCGGCGAACACATAGCCCTCGGTGGCCATGCCCAGCCAGGCCGGGTCGGCGGCGGCTTGCTTGACGCTGTTCAGCAGGTCGAACAGGCCGATGATGATCACCAGGCTGGTGTCCTTGAACAGGGCAATGAAGGTGTTGACGATGCCGGGGATCACCAGCTTGAGCGCCTGCGGCAAAATCACCAGGCCCATCGCCCGCCAGTAGCCCAGGCCCATGGCCGCGGCGGCCTCGTACTGGCCCTTGGGAATGGCCTGCAGGCCACCGCGCACCACTTCGGCGATGTACGCCGACTGGAACAGGATCACACCGATCATCGCCCGCAGCAGCTTGTCGAAGCTCATGCCCTCGGGCAGGAACAACGGCAGCATCACCGAGGACATGAACAGCACGGTGATCAGCGGCACGCCGCGCCAGAACTCGATGAAGGTCACGCACACCACCTTCACCGCCGGCATCTTCGAGCGCCGCCCCAGGGCCAGCAATATGCCCAGCGGCAAGGCGCCGACGATACCCACCGTGGCAATTACCAGGGTCAGCATCAGCCCACCCCACTGGCTGGTCGGTACGCTTTCCAGGCCCAGCACACCGCCATGCAGCAAGGTGTAGGCCAGCACCGGGTACAGTACCAGGAAGCCCAAGCCGTAGAAGGCCTTGCGCGGGAAGCGCTTGATGAACAGCGGCGCGGCACCGAGCACGGCAAGCCACACGGTCAGGTCCACACGCCAGCGCAACTCGGCCGGGTAATAGCCGTACATGAACTGGCCGAAGCGCTGCTGCACGAACACCCAGCAGGCGCCCTCTTTAGTGCAGTCGGCGCGGGTGGTGCCGACCCAGTTGGCGTCGATCAATGCCCACTGCAGCAACGGCGGCACGATCAGCCACACCAGGTAGATGGCAAACAGGGTCAACAAGGTGTTGAGCCAGCTGGAGAACAGGTTGGCACGCATCCATGCGAGTACGCCGACGGTTTTCACCGGTGGCGGCATATCGGGTTTGAAAACATGGGCATTCACGGGCGTATCCTCACCGCTCGATCAGCGCGATGCGCTTGTTGTACCAGTTCATCAGCAGTGAAATGCTGATGCTGATGGCGAGATAGACACTCATGGTGATGGCAATCACCTCGATGGCCTGGCCGGTCTGGTTGAGCACGGTACCGGCGAACAGCGAGACCATCTCCGGGTAGCCGATACCGGCCGCCAGCGACGAGTTCTTCGCCAGGTTCAGGTACTGGCTGGTCAGCGGCGGAATGATCACCCGCAGTGCCTGGGGGATGACCACCTTGCGCAGGGTCGGGCCCTCGCGCAGGCCGAGCGAGCGCGCGGCTTCGGTCTGGCCATGGCTGACCGAACGGATACCGGAGCGCACGATTTCGGCGATGAAGGCAGCCGTATAAATAGTCAGTGCCAGGGTCAACGCAAGCAGCTCGGGGATCAGCACCCAGCCACCGACAAAGTTGAAGCCCTTGAGCTGCGGTACTTCCCAGCTGACCGGGCTGCCGAACAGCAGCACGCTCAGGCCTGGAACGACGATGAACAAGGCCAGCCCGACCCAGAACTTGTGAAACGGCACGCCGGTTTCGTCGAAGCGCTTGTTGGCGAAGCGCACCATCAGCACGATCGCGACTATCGCCACCGCCAGGGCCAAGGCGAACGGCCAGAAGCCTTCGGCCATGGACGCGCCAGGCATGTTCAGGCCGCGGTTGCTGATGAAGAACATGTCGTCGATGTTGATGCTGCCCCGCGGCCCCGGCAGGGTCAGGAACACGGCGAAGTACCAGAACAGGATCTGCAGCAGCGGCGGAATGTTGCGGAAGGTTTCCACATACACGGTCGCCAGCTTGTTGATCATCCAGTTCGGTGACAACCGCGCCACCCCAATGACGAACCCCAGGATGGTCGCCAGGATGACGCCAATGAAGGTTACCAGCAGGGTATTGAGCAGGCCGATGACAAACACCCGCGCATAACTGTCGGATTCCACATAGGGGATCAGATGCTGGGCGATGCCGAAGCCGGCGCTACGGTCGAGGAAGTCGAAACCCGAGGTGATACCCCGGTGCTGCAGGTTGGTCTGGGTATTGTGGAACAGGTACCAGCCCAGGCCCACCACGAAGACGATCGTGAGTATCTGGAACAGCCAGGCGCGCACACGCGGGTCGTTCAGGGACAGGCCCTTGGGTGCGCCAATTTGATTTTGCATGAAGTGCCCCGAAAAATAGGGATTCGAACAACCTGCGGCGGCCGGATGCCGCCGCAGGGTGCAACCATCAGCGCACGGGTGGCGCGTACTGGATGCCGCCGTTGTTCCACAGGGCGTTCATGCCACGGTCGATCTTCAGGTCGGTGCTCTGGCCCAGGTTCTTCTCGAACACTTCGCCGTAGTTGCCGACTTGCTTGACGATCTGCACTACCCAGTCTTTGGGCAGCTTGAGGTCTTTGCCGTACTCACCGTCGCCACCCAGCAGGCGGGCAACGTCCGGGTTCTTGGTGGCTTTGGCTTCAGCCTCCACGTTTTTCGAGGTGATGCCTGCCTCTTCGGCGTTGAGCATGGCGAACAGGGTCCACTTGACGATGCTGAACCACTCTTCGTCGCCTTTACGCACCACCGGGCCCAGTGGCTCCTTGGAGATGGTTTCCGGCAATACGACGTAGTCGGTCGGCGCCGCCAGCTTGGAACGCTGGGCGAACAGCTGCGACTTGTCCGAAGTCAGCACGTCGCAACGGCCGGACTCCAGCGACTTGGCGCTTTCGTCAGAGGTATCGAAGGTGATCGGGGTGTACTTCAGGCCATTGGCACGGAAGAAGTCCGACACGTTCAGCTCAGTGGTAGTACCTGCCTGGATACAGATGGTCGCGCCATCGAGTTCCTTGGCGCTGGAAACGCCGAGCTTCTTGTTGACCAGGAAGCCGACGCCGTCATAGTAGGTAACACCGGCGAACACCAGGCCCATGCCGGCATCGCGCGAGCTGGTCCAGGTGGTGTTGCGCGACAGCACATCGACTTCGCCCGACTGCAGCGCAGTGAAGCGTTCCTTGGCGTTGAGCTGGCTGAACTTGACCTTGGTCGCGTCGCCGAACACGGCGGCGGCCACGGCGCGGCACACATCGGCGTCGATGCCGACGATCTTGCCCTGCGCATCAGGTACCGAGAAGCCTGGAAGACCGTCGCTCACGCCACACTGGACGAAGCCCTTCTTCTTTACCGCATCCAGGGTGGCGCCGGCCTGGGCAGTGCTCACGGCGCCCAGCGCGGCGGCAGCGGTGAGGACTGCCAGGGTGGTTTTCAACACGTTCATTCACTACCTCCAAATCGCTCTTGTTGTATCGAGCCGGAATTGCACCGCACCCTTTTGAGGCATGTCCGACCCGTATTGGCTTGTTATTGGGTCAATTGGCGCAATGGACTGTTCTGTGACAGCCTTCGCTTACAAAGGGTGTTACCGTCACGGCCTGCCCTTTGCATCACAGGTTGAATTGCAAAGCGCGTACCAAATTTTCTGGCTGTAGCGTTTAAGCGCTCGTCAAGTAGGGAAAGTTGTATCGTTGCGACATTCTTTTTCCGACAATCATTTCCAGCGCCTTCTTTTCACGCACGCCATAACAAGACCCGCACACTTTCGGAGCAGTCATGACCAACCCGCTGATTCTCGAGCCACAGAAAACCGCTGACGCCTGTGTGATCTGGTTGCACGGTCTGGGTGCCGACCGTTACGACTTCCTACCTGTGGCCGAATTCATGCAGGAGCGCCTGCCCAGCACACGCTTCATCATGCCCCAGGCACCGACCCGCCCGGTGACCATCAACGGCGGCTACGCCATGCCCAGCTGGTATGACATCAAGGCCATGACCCCCGCCCGCGCCATTGACGAAGCGCAGCTGGAAGAATCTGCCGACCAGGTGGTTGCCCTGATCAAGGCCGAGCAGGCCAAAGGCGTCAGCCTGTCGCGGATTTTCCTCGCCGGTTTCTCCCAGGGCGGCGCGGTGGTACTGCACACTGCTTATATAAAGTGGCAAGAAGCACTCGGCGGGGTAATCGCCCTGTCCACCTACGCCCCCACTTTCAACGACCAGCACCAGCTCAGTGCCTGCCAGCAGCGCACCCCGGCCCTGTGCCTGCATGGCGTGCACGACCCGGTGGTAATCCCGTCGATGGGCCGCACGGCCTTCGAGTACCTGAACACCTGGGGCGTGGCCGCCCGCTGGCACGAATACCCGATGGAACACGAAGTGGTGGTCGAAGAGCTGAATGACATCTACCAATGGCTGGCCGAGCAACTGCAATAAGCGCCTACCGCTTGTAGCTGTAGGGCTATTCCACTACGCCGCGCCCGAATCTTGCATTACACTGCCCGGCGTACATTCCTTAACCAGTTGATGAGACGATCGTGCTCAAGGCACTCAAGAAAATATTCGGCAAGGGAGACGCCGCGCCACAGGCCGTCGCTCCTGCTGCCAGCGTGACGCCACCAGCGCCCGCACCCGCCAGCGAGGCCCGGCCCGTCGCCAAACCGGCCGCTCCGCCCGCCAACCCTACCCCCACGGCTGAACAGCCTGCCGCCGTTACGCCAGCTGCCGAGAAACCGGCCAAGGACAAACCGCGTCGCGAGCGCAAGCCCAAGCCGCAGGCCAGCCTGTGGAAGCCGGAAGACTTCGTGGTCGAGCCGCAGGAAGGCAAGACCCGCTTCCACGACTTCAAGCTGTCCAACGAGTTGATGCACGCCATCCACGACCTGGGTTTCCCGTACTGCACGCCGATCCAGGCGCAAGTGCTGGGCTATACCCTGCGCGGCCAGGACGCCATTGGCCGGGCCCAGACCGGTACCGGCAAAACGGCCGCGTTCCTGATCTCGATCATTTCCCAGCTGCAGCAAACGCCACCGCCCAAGGAACGCTACATGGGCGAGCCGCGTGCGCTGATCATCGCGCCAACCCGCGAGTTGGTGGTGCAGATCGCCAAGGACGCCGCGGCCCTGACCAAGTACACCGGCCTGAACGTGATGAGCTTCGTCGGCGGCATGGACTTCGACAAACAGCTCAAGGCCCTGGAAGCGCGCCATTGCGACATCCTGGTGGCCACCCCGGGCCGCCTGCTGGACTTCAACCAGCGCGGCGAGGTGCACCTGGACATGGTCGAGGTGATGGTGCTGGACGAAGCCGACCGCATGCTCGACATGGGCTTCATCCCGCAAGTGCGCCAGATCATTCGCCAGACGCCGCCGAAAAGCGAACGCCAGACCCTGCTGTTCTCCGCCACCTTCACCGACGACGTGATGAACCTGGCCAAGCAGTGGACCACCAACCCGGCCATCGTCGAGATCGAGCCGGAGAACGTGGCCAGCGAAACGGTCGAACAGCATGTGTACGCCGTGGCAGGCAGCGACAAGTACAAGCTGCTGTACAACCTGGTGACCCAGAACAAATGGGAACGGGTGATGGTGTTTGCCAACCGCAAGGACGAAGTGCGGCGCATCGAGGAAAAACTGGTGCGCGACGGCATCAATGCCGCCCAGCTGTCTGGCGATGTGCCGCAGCACAAGCGCATCCGTACCCTGGAAAGCTTCCGCGAAGGGCGTATCACCGTGCTGGTGGCGACCGACGTGGCCGGGCGTGGCATTCACATTGATGGCATCAGCCACGTGATCAACTTCACCCTGCCGGAAGACCCGGACGATTACGTGCACCGCATTGGCCGTACCGGCCGTGCCGGCACCAGTGGCGTGTCGATCAGCTTTGCCGGCGAAGATGATTCGTATCAGCTGCCGGCGATCGAAGAACTGCTGGGGCGCAAGATCAAGTGCGAGATGCCGCCGGATGAGCTGCTAAAGCCGGTGCCGCGCAAGCATCACTGATTTATCAGCGCTAGCCGCGCCCTTGTAGGAGCGGCCTTGTGTCGCGAAAGGGCCGCGCAGCGGCCCCAGCAATGTCCGCATTTATGCTGAAATTCTGGGGCCGCTGCGCGGCCCTTTCGCGACACAAGGCCGCTCCTACAAAAGCGATCCGTGTCCTGCCTTACCAGCGCCCAGCAGCATCCTGGTCACTCTGCTTCCCTTCCACCCACCTCGCCCCTTCCTGGGTATTTTCCTTCTTCCAGAACGGCGCCCGGGTCTTCAGGTAGTCCATGATGAAATTGCAGGCATCGAACGCTGCCTGCCGATGGGCACTGGCCACGCCGACGAACACGATCGGTTCACCCGGCTCCAGTGCACCGATGCGGTGCAGCACCTCCACCTTCAACAACGGCCAGCGCTGCTCGGCCTCGACCACGATCTTGGCCAGGGCCTTTTCGGTCATGCCCGGGTAGTGCTCAAGGAACATCCCCGCCACTTCGCGGCCATCATTGAAGTCCCGCACATAGCCGACAAAGCCGACCACCGCGCCCACACCCACGTTGGCCGCATGCATGGCATTGGTTTCGGCCCCCGGGTCGAACGCGCTTTCCTGCACTCGCACTGCCATGTTCAGCCTCCTGTCACCGGCGGGAAGAACGCCACCTCGTCGCCCTCTTCCAGCGGCTCATCAAGCTTGCACAGCTCTTCGTTGCGCGCGCACATCAGGTTCTGCTCGGCCAGCAATTCATACTGCCCGCCCTTGCCCAACAATGCCCGGCGCACATCGTCGACATCCTTGAACTCACCCTCCACCCGCTCGGCTTCCACGCCCAGCAGCTCACGGTAACGGGCGAAGTACATCACTTTGACTTTCATTACGCCTGCACCTTGTAGTGGCCGCTCTTGCCGCCGAGTTTTTCCAGCAGGCGCACCTGCTCGATGACCATGCCTTTATCCACAGCCTTGCACATGTCATAGATCGTCAGCGCCGCAACGCTGGCGGCCGTCAATGCCTCCATCTCCACACCGGTCTGCCCGGCCAGCTTGCAGCGGGCGACGATACGCACGGCGTCCGCGCCATCGGCGCTGAGTTCGACCTTTACGCTGGTCAGCATCAGCGGGTGGCACAGCGGGATCAGATCGCTGGTCTTCTTCGCCGCCTGGATCCCGGCAATGCGCGCCACGGCGAACACATCGCCCTTGGGGTGTTCACCGTCGACGATCATCTGCAGGGTCTGCGGCAACATGCGCACCCGCGCCTCGGCGGTAGCCTCGCGCTCGGTCACGGCCTTTTCAGTGACGTCGACCATGTTGGCCCGCCCCTGGGAATCAAGATGTGTCAGCACTGCTCTGCTCCTGTGAAGGGAGCCTGCAGTGTAAACCTGCGGGTCAGGTTTGAGCAGAGGCAAGTGCCTCATCAATTGTGTAGGAGCGGCCTTGCGTCGCGATCGGGCCGCAAAGCGGCCCTGGCAATATCAGCTGCGAAGCTGAGAAGCTGGGGCTGCTCCGCAGCCCGATCCGACCGGTCCGACGCCTCGGCAAGGCAGCTCCTACAAAAAGCACGCACAGTGAACAGGCAAGGCCGGGCGGCGAACCGCCCGGCGGTGAGGATTACAGATGCGACTCGGCGTACTCGGCCAGCACCGAACGGGGCACGCCCTGCAGGGTAATGTGCACGCCATGCGGGAAGTCCTTGAAGCGCTCGGTCAGGTAGGTAAGGCCCGAGCTGGTCGCGGACAGGTAGGGGGTGTCGATCTGCGCCAGGTTACCCAGGCAGACCACCTTGGACCCGGAGCCGGCACGGGTGATGATGGTTTTCATCTGGTGCGGCGTCAGGTTCTGGCACTCGTCGATCAGGATCAGGCTCTGCTGGAAGCTGCGGCCACGGATGTAGTTCAGCGACTTGAACTGCAGCGGCACACGCTCAAGGATGTATTCGACGCTGCCATGGGTGCTTTCGTCATCCATGTGCAAGGCTTCGAGGTTGTCGGTAATGGCGCCCAGCCAAGGCTCCATTTTCTCTGCTTCGGTACCCGGCAGGAAGCCGATCTCCTGGTCCAGCCCCTGCACGCTGCGGGTGGCGATGATGCGCCGGTAACGCTTGCTGACCATGGTCTGCTCGATGGCAGCCGCCAGGGCCAGGATGGTTTTACCGGAGCCGGCAGCACCGGTCAGGTTGACCAAGTGAATGTCCGGGTCGAGCAGGGCGAACAGCGCCAGGCTCTGGTGAATGTCGCGCGGTTTCAGGCCCCAGGCTTCCTGGTGCAGCAACGGCTCCTGGTGCAGGTCGAGCAGCAGTAGTTCATCGTTGCGGATGCCTTTGATCCAGCCGACAAAGCCCTGCTCGTCAATGATGAACTCGTTGATATGCACCGCCGGCAGGTTGTCGATCATCTGCACGCGGTGCCAGGTACGGCCACGCTCCTGGCGGGTGTCGACCTTGCTGACCCGGTCCCAGAACGAGCCGGTGACCGAATGGTACCCCTTGGACAGCAAGGACACGTCATCGACCAACTGGTCGGTGCTGTAGTCCTCCGCCGCGATGCCACAAGCGCGCGCCTTCAGGCGCATGTTGATGTCTTTGGTAACCAGCACAACGTCCAGGTCGGTGCGCCGGCTGCGCACGTCGAGCAAGGTGTTGATGATGATGTTGTCGTTGAGGTTTTCCGGCAGTAACTTGCTGGGCTCGTTGCGCGGGCTCATGAGGATGGACAGGAAGCCCTTGGGCCCACTCTTGTTACGCTGGATCGGCACGCCCTGTTCCACATCACTGGGCGAAGCGTCACCGAGGGTCTGGTCGATCAGGCGGATGGCCTGCCGGCATTCGGCGGCGATGGTCTGTTTACCGGTCTTGAGCTTGTCGAGTTCCTCCAGCACCGTCATCGGAATGGCGACGTGGTGCTCCTCGAAGTTGAGTAATGCGTTGGGGTCGTGAATCAGGACGTTGGTATCGAGCACATAGAGGATTGGCTTGCTGGAGGAAGGGTTGCGTCCTTGGTCATCCATACTCGGTCACCTTATGTCGAAGCCACACGGCGCGGTCTGCTGCGCCGCAAAGTGACTGCCGTGCTCCCCGTATCCGCGTTGCTACGGGCGGGAAGTGAACCTGGCAAGGTGGGCCTGGATGACGCCACCTGTGCTGCAGGAATCGGCTGTCTGGTTTCTTCATACCGCAAAAACCATGACCGGAAAAAGCATTTTTACGCGTTTTTGAAGTTTATTTTTCAGAATGACGAAGGGCCCTTGGCGGCAAAGCAAGACAGGACTACGCTCAGAAGTCATACCCTCTATCCGCTATATCCATATTCCCGGCAATCTTCCCAGCCAATGCCGCTCTGGGCGGTGTTTTGCAGCAACCATTGCACCGCCGGCTGGGCTTTGGGCAGGCTGTCATGGAACTGGATCACACCTTTGCGCCATAGCAGCATCAGGGTGAGTACGCGCTGCGCCGAGGCCTCTGCACTGAGCGCACCGTCATCCTCGGCATCGATATCCCACAACGACACCCGCAACTGCTGGCTGGCCATGAACGCCTCGCCATCGGCCCGGCGCTGCCCATAGGGTGGCCGGAACAGTGGCACGTATTGCTCAGGCAGGTCGGCCTGGACCCGCGCCTGGCTGCGCCGCAGTGAGTCCTGCCAACCGGTCCACTGTGCGTGGGAGCGGTACTCCCAACCCTGGATGCCCACGCACTGGCCGCCGTAGAGCTTGCGCAACGCGTCAGCCGCCCCGGCATCACGGCGTTGCTGCAGGCGGATACCGAGCACGAAGAAGGTGCCTTGCAGCCTTTGCCTTCGCAGGTACTCGGCAAGCAGATCGGTACTGCCGCCCGCCGGCCCGGGGCCGCCGACGAACGTCAGCAGGAACATGCGATCGTTCAGTTGCTCACCATTGCGCTCGCGCGCAGACAACCGCTCCACCTCGCTGCTGGTCTGCGGCAGCAACGCAGCCTTGCGCAGTTGCTCAGTGAGGTAGCGCACATGAAACTGATGGCTGGGCTCTACCCAGGCCGTATAGAACGTGCCGACATCGGCCGCGAACGTCGCCGCCTGGGTGCGCAAACCCGCCATGGAGTCAACCGGGTAGCAGAACGACGCATCCTGCTCGCAACTGCGCTGCGCCTGCTGATACCCCTCCCACAACCGCTGCCACAGGCGCGCCCGCACCTGGCGCACCTTCTGCAGGTTGATCTGCCGCAGGCCCAGCCGCGCTGCCAGCGCCGCATCATCCAGCAGCTCGCTTTCGTGCAGCACTTGGGCGAACGAAAGGATTTCTGCACGCGATGCCACATCGAACAACGCCGGGCTGTTCAATGGCTCGGGCCACAGGCTGCGATCAAGGCTGACCGGGGGTAGAGGGGCGGCTTGCACGGCCAGGCTCGACAGAGCGGCCAGCAAGGCAAAGGCAATGCGCACGGTGGAGAGCTCCGCAACAGCAAAACGCGAACTATAGCGCCTGCACCGGCCATGGTCTGTGACTATCGTCACCATAGTTTGGACTTGTGCCGCCCAGCCCGTAGAATCCCCGACCAACGATGCCAGGAGCCGACCCGATGCTGACGGTGATTTCCCCCGCCAAGACCCTCGACTACGATACCCCGCCCGTGACCGAGCGTTTCACCCTGCCCCAGTACCTGGACGACTCCCAGGCACTGATCCAGCAACTGCGGGAACTGTCGCCAGCGCAGATCAGCGAACTGATGCACCTGTCCGACAAACTCGCCGGCCTGAATGCCGCGCGCTTCGGCAGCTGGACCCCGGACTTCACCCCGGCCAATGCCAAGCAGGCGCTGCTGGCGTTCAAGGGTGACGTGTACACCGGCCTCGACGCCGAGAGCCTGGGTGAGGACGACTTCAGCTACGCGCAAGACCACCTGCGCATGCTCTCGGGCCTTTACGGCCTGCTGCGCCCGCTCGACCTGATGCAGCCCTACCGCCTGGAAATGGGCACCAAGCTGGCCAACGCCCGCGGCAAGGACCTGTATGCGTTCTGGGGTACGCGCATCAGCGAATGGCTGAACCAGGCCCTGGCCGAACAGGGTGATGACGTGCTGCTGAACCTGGCCAGCAACGAGTACTTCAGCGCGGTGAAACGCAGCGCCCTCAAGGCGCGTGTGATCAACGTCGACTTCAAGGACTGGAAGAACGGCCAGTACAAGATCATCAGCTTCTACGCCAAGAAAGCCCGCGGCATGATGAGCCGCTTCGTCATCCAGCAGCGCATCAGCGACCCAGAACAGCTCAAGCAGTTCGATGTGCAGGGGTACTACTACAGTGCCGAGCAGTCCAAGGCGGATCACCTGGTATTTCTGCGCGATCATCCGGGCGAGTGAGCCTGTCAAAGTAGAGGGCTGCCCGGCAAGCCGGCGGGCTCCCTCTCACATGACCACACATTTCTTGAATTGACCGGCCCTTGCCATCATCGTCATCCTGCTGGGACTGGCATCGGCAGGAGGGGTTTGTTCATGGCATTCGAGGATGCGTTTCGGCTCAGTTCGCATGCTGTCATATTGAATGACAGACAAGAGATTCTCTTACTGAAAGCCACGTATGGTGACTTGTCTTGGGGCTTGCCCGGTGGTGCGCTGGAACCAGGTGAAACCATACATGAGGCACTGGAGAGAGAATGCTACGAAGAGACGAAAATCAAGCTCGATAGCCTGACATTGACCGGTGTCTATTACCATAGGAAATACAACTCCCAAGCCTTCATTTTTCGCTGCAGGCCCAGCAATTTCGGCGCCATTGCCCTGAGCAGCGAACATTCCGAATACAGGTTTTTCCCTTTGGATACGCTTGGGGAGATTCAGAAAATAAGGGTGCATGACTGCCTTAATTTCTCGGGCGAAGTCGTTAGTCGAAAGTTCTGAGTTTCATTTTTCTCCTTCATGAATCTGCGCCGCCTGCTTCGCGGGCGCGCCCGCTCCCACAATTTAAGCGCCCACGCCGCTAAGTCAGTGCATTATCCGCTGCCTGTGGCAGCTGCCTTGCCGGCGACGGGTGTGCTCGGTAGCCGTACATATCCAGCTCCTACCCCAATTACTTCCAACCCTTGCGACAAGGCAACTCCAAGGGTGACAGGTACCTTCCTCGCCGGCTGATCGTCTTCGCCGCGCCATACCACATAGTGCGCCCCTGCCTCATCCTCCTGCAGGGCTTCGGCAGGCACCACCAAAGCATTTTCCTTGCCGTATACCAGCACCCTCAGTTGCGCGCTCATGCCCAGACGCAAACCTGATCGCGCTGACGCTGCAGGCAGATCAAGATTTGCAATCACGTCATACCAGGCACCTCGCCCGCCTTCCGGTCTGGGCTGCTGACCTATATGGGCCAACTGCCCGGCAAACGACTGGCCAGCGACGGAAACCTGCACCTGCTGCCCCTCACGAAGGGTGGCCAGATCCTGCTCTTCCACTGCTGCCAACACCTGCAGCTGGTCGAGATCTATCAGCTCCAGCAGTGGCGTGCCGCGAGCGACCTGCTGGCCTGGCTGCAGCGGTGTCACCGCAGCATTGCCAGGCGCCGTTACCCGCACGGCCACCGCACTGAACGGTGCCTTGATCACGCGCTGTTGGCGCAGGCTTAGCAGTGCGCGTTTTCGCGCCTCGGCGTTGCTCAGCTCCATCCGCGCGATTTGCAGGCTATCGCCCTGGCCGCGTACCAGGGTCTGCTGCAGCTCCTGCTCGGCATCGAGCACGGTTTGACGCTGCGCTTCGACCTGTTGCGCCAGACCCTGCACTTCCAACCGGGCGACAATGCCTCGCTCGTACAGCCGCTGGGTGTCGTCCAGGGTTGCCCGGCTAGCCGACAGCGCGCTTCGCGCATTGGCCAACATGCGCCGCGCCCTGACCACCTCAGGGCCGTTGGCCCATGCCTCAAGTGCCATGGCATTGCTGCGAGCCCTCAACCAGTCCGCCTCGGCCTGTCGCAGCTGGATAGCCAGCTGTTCAGTGTCTAGCGTAAGCAGCACCTGCCCTGCCTGAACGCGTTGCCCATGACTGACAGCGACTGCGGCCAGAACGCCGTCGAACGGCGCCGCCACGGTGACCTGGCGTGTTGCCTGTAGCTTGCCGGCCAGGCCCAGATGTTGCTGCAAACGCTGGGGCTCGATCCGCACCCAACGCACGCTGTCGGGTTGCGACTCTGCAGGCCAGGCGTACCAGAGCCAGAAGCCAAACAGACCAGACATGCCAGGCCATATCCATAAGCCCCTACGCCACCTAGTCATACACATCCACACCCCAGCTTTGCAGCGTCGAACCCTGAATCCGGTCAAGCGCTGCCTGGCCATTGAGGTAAGCAATGGCAGCATCCAGATGGGCGTTCTGAGCGTGGCGCAGGTCACTCTCGAAACTCAGTACCTCAAAGTTGCTGGAGCGCCCGAGGGCCAGTTTTTCCTGTTCGACGTCAAGCTTGCGTTGCGACAGGGACAACGCCCGCCGGGCAATTTCCAACTGCCGCCAACGTACCTGGATATCCCGCACGGCGTCGGTCACATCGCGCTGCAACTGCTGGTACGCCTCGGCCTTAGTCAGTTGATGACGTTGCAGTGCGGCCTCGGCATGCACCTCAGCTTGTCGCTGACTCAGGTCACCCAGTGGTACTTCCAGCTCCAGCCCCACATAACGCTGCCAGCTCGACTGGCTGCCAGGGCGCTCACGCGCCTGGCTGGCCCCGGCCACCAACGACAGGTCCCACCATTGCTGGTCACGCGCCACCAGCAGGTCAACAGCAAGTTGCTCACCGGTAATACGCTGCATCAGATAGGCAGGTTGCAGCGCTTCAGCCCGGGCCAGCGCTTGCGCAGCATCCACATGCACCTGCTGCACCTCGACCTCGTCCACGGCCCGCAAAGGGGTTGCAAGGTCGATGGCCAATGCCTGGGCCAAGGCAAGCCGGCTCTGCTGCAACTGGCTGCGGCTGCTCTCCTGCGCCAGCTCCTGGGTTGCCACCTCGGCTTCAGCCTGGATGATCTCGAACGCCGCCATGCGGCCAGCGGTGATAAGTGCCTGGTTCACCTGCACAAGCTGACGCGCGCGACGCACAGCTTGCTCGGCAATTTTCTGCTGCTCTTGCGCCCGTACTAATGCTCGATAAAGAAAAATGACCTGGCTGATGGCGTGCGCGATATTGTCCTTGAGTGCCAGCCGATTAAGCTGGTCCGACAGCTGCGCCTGACGCAGCGGCGCGCCTGCGACTGCCGGGCCTGCACCGCGCAACAGAGGCTGAATCACCATCAGGTTGGCGCCATCCCTGTAGCGCCGTCCTGACTCATGCAGCTGGGTATGGCCATACGACCAATCCATGCTCAAGCGTGTGCCGTAGGGGGTCAACAGGTTGGCCGAGGGGGCAAACTCGGCCTCGCGGTAACGCTCGCTCTGGTTGCGATTAGCGTAATAGCGGGCCTTGAGCGAAAGCTGCGGCGAATAGCGATTACGGGCCACGCGCAGGTCGAATTTTTCCACCCTGCGCTGAAGGTGGGCACTGCGAATGGCGCGGTTGTCTCGCAAGGCCAAGGCTACCGCGTCTGCCAGCTGCAATGGCACCTCCCGGGTCTGGGCCATTGCCAATGCGCTGACCCCCTCTGCCCAAGCCGCAACAGGCAGCAGCAACGCGCAGGCAAGCAGCCACCCGCTAGTCCTCACGCAATGCCTCCACCGGTTGCAGGCGGGCGGCGGCGAGTGCCGGATACAGGCCAGACAGAAGGCCTGAAACCAACGAAGCGGCAACCCCCAATGGCACCGGATAAATTGCCAGTGACAGCGGCCAACCGGACCACCAGGCGAACAGCCAGGCCGCCAGCAACCCTGCAACTGCACCACCCAGCGCACCGGTACAGGACAACAGCAAGGCCTCGAGCAGGAACGACCAACCGATGTCCCGGGCCCGCGCCCCAAGGGCTAGCCGAAGGCCTATTTCGCGACGGCGCTCGGCCACATTCATCAGCATGACGTTCATCACCCCGACACCGCCCAATAGCAAAGCAATGCCGGCAAACCCCGCCAAAAGGCCGTTGAGCATCTGCGACTGGCCCGTCATGCCCTCCAGCAACTGACTCGGCAGCCGCACCGTCACCTGGTGCTGTGGCAGCTGTGCCTGAAGGTGAGCTACCAGGCGCTCCGCGGACTGTGCCAGCGGATGCGGGTCGCGCCCGAGTGCCAGCATCAGGCCCACTTCCGGGGCCGGCATCAGTCGGTGCATGCCCGATAACGGCATGAGCACAGCCTGGTCCAGCATGATCGGCAATAGCGGATTGTCACCTGTTGCAGCCAGTACCCCTACCACGTGGAACAGATAGTGCCCCAGCTGCAGCTGCTGGCCCGGCCTTGCTGCCAACTGGGCCGCCAGCGAGGCACCCAGCACTACATGCAGGGAATCGACATCATGCACAGACAGCAAGCGCCCTTCACGGGCAGCAAGCCCAAGTACCGCTGCAAGCTGGGCCGTGCTGCCGACGACCATTGCGTCATGTCGCAAGCCTGGCCGCTGGACAGTGCTCGCGGCGACAATCAGCGGCGCTACCACCCGCACGTACGCGGATACGTCGGTCGTGTCGGGCGTCACGGCACCGTTGCCCCTGCCCTGGCGCTCCAGCTCGACCACCATCAGTTCGCTGCCCATGCCTTTGAACAGCGTCTGCACATGCTGCGCTGCACCGTGCCCCATGTTCAGCAAGGCAACCACCGCAGCACAACCTACCCCGATGCCCAGCAATGCCAGCCAAGCCCTGCGCCCCATCAGGCGCAGGTTTAGCAGCGCCTCGGCGAATCGCTGCGGCCAGCCAGGGCCATAGCGCTCAGGCATCGCTCAGGCGCCCATTTTCAACCCGCAGGCAACGCTGCATCTGCTGCGCCAGTGACAGGTCATGGGTCACCATGAGCAGCGTGGTGCCACGTTCGCGGTTAAGTTCCAGCAGCAGTTGCAGTACGCGGGTGCCGGTCAGCGGGTCCAGGCTGCCGGTTGGCTCGTCAGCGACCAGCATGCGCGGTTCAGTGACCAGCGCGCGCGCAATGGCCACGCGCTGCCGCTGGCCACCTGACAAGTCGGCAGGCCGCTGACGGCCTTGCGTGCCAAGGCCCACGGCCTCCAGCTGCGCCTGGGCCAAGCGCCGCGCGACAGGCAGGCGCAGGCCCCGATAGGACAGCGGCAGTGCAACGTTATCCAGCGCGCAAAGCCGCGGCAGCAGGTTGAAACCCTGAAAGACAAAGCCGATCAGCTGGTTGCGCATGAGCGCACGGCGATCAGCGCTGGCGGCTGTTACGTCAATGCCGCTGATCAGGACACGGCCACTGCACGGGCGGTCAAGCAGGCCGATCAGGTTCAGCAACGTGCTTTTGCCAGACCCGGACTGGCCAATGATGGCGCAGCTCTGGCCGCTGGGCACCATCAGGTCGATGTCTTGCAGCACTGGCCGGCCGGCATGGAACCGGCTGACGTTGGCAAGGCTGATCATCGGCTTCATGAGGTCTTGTCCTGCTCGTCTGCCGGTGTCAGCACCGGCTGTGCATGCTGGGCCTCATCTTCCAGATTGCGCACTGTCTTCAGGATCGTTTCTATCAGCGAGTCCGCTTCATCACCTCGGGGTAGTTCTTTCTTGCCAATCAGCATACTTAGATTAGTTTCATAATTAAAAAACTGCGCCTCTTCTATCGCAGGCAATGCTTTGTAATAGGCGATCATTTCTCTGATCGCATTATCACTGAGGCCGGTTCGTTCATATTCAGCATTGTCCTTATCGACGATATAACGCGTCCACAATGCATACCGATGTCCAATCTCCTTAAGGGCGGACTCTCTTTCATTCTTGGTGAAATCGCCCTCTTCGTCGTAACCGATCAGTGCCAGTTGTTCCATGGACAGATCGTTGAATGGATTCTGACCTCTGCCGTTAACATATTCGGTAGCCTGCCGCGCACGTGCCAGCAACTCCGGGTCATCCGTGTTGGGTACAAATGCATCGTTCAAAGGTTTGTTCAGACCGTACACAGATTTACTCAGGTCCATCTGGATGCGTATGCCTAACTTACCCAGTTCCTGCTGGCTAAGCTGGCTGTCACGTATTGCTGCTCGCTCTGCCGCAGCAGCCAGTTGTCGAGCCAGCGGAGAGACATCTGGCGCGCGCTCGTCTTCACTTTCGACTCGCCCAGCGTCCATATCAGGCGAGGTCGCGGTAGTGGTTTCTGGGACCGCTTTGAATATATTTTGCAAGGGTGAAGAAACAAAATCGCCAATCCTGGACATGGCCAACCTCCTGGCTCAGTTAACACCTCAATAACTCCCAACCGAGCAGCCTGCCATCAGCTGGACAAGCCGCTCGGGTAAAGCTGAGCAGTTACTTCATGGTGAACTCGGCTTTCCAGGCGTAGTTCGCAGCAAAACCTGAATTCACAGCCGTACAGGTTGCACCACCCGTCGGGGTGGCTGTCTTGTTCCATTTAGGCAGTTTTATACCCCCCGACATCATCATTACGAACGTGGTACTGAAAGCACATGTTCTACGGCCGTCCGTATACCGCAGCATTGCTCCATTTGTATCGGGGCTCACCAGCCGTTGAACCTTGATCATTATGGTCTCGCCAGCCTTGACCACTTGCTTAGGCTGCGGTTTGGCAATCTGGTAGGTGCTGGTCTCGTTCGCGTTCGTCAGTTCAAGCGTTACCGGCCCTGTCCCAAGATTCCTGAAGGTAACCTCAACAGGCGGCCCCGCCAGCGCTTCGCCAGCAGCAAGCAAGGAGGCAGTTGCACAAAGGATTCGCGTCAATTTTTTCATTGATGTCAGTCTCGTCTCTTCCTTGTGTTGATTGGGTGAGACGCCCTTGTAGCCATAGCTCAAGCTGCCTGAGACGTTCCTTCGTACACAGACACCTCCTTGGGGAGCGTCCATAAGGCTTAACGGCCACTGCGGGAATACCTTAAAGAAAATGTGCCTATCAGATGTTTCGAAATATGAAGGTCCGCTCACGCTTCTACGGGCAGCTATCGCCATTTTTTTGGCGCCAAAAAACCATTGGACTGAGGGTTATCGCCAAACGCCATAAGACCGTTCGTACCTTTTTTGACGAATTTTGCAAAAAAATTTTGGATGCTGGCATTAAAACATCTCGCAACAGTTTCACCCTTGAAACATAGGGGCGAAACCCTGCTGTGCTATCAAATTGAAATTGTCTACTTCTGAATAAATATTTAGAAATCTTTCATTCGGGCTATACCCCCTCAGGAACTTCTCATACCCCCAACCGCTCATAGTGCCGTAACGAATTTCCTGCCTACGGGCTGTGAGAGATGACTTACAGATGACAACGGCAAGGTATCCACTACCCGCCTCGATAACGTAGACAGGCTGCACGGTTAACCCGAGAAGCCTGTCCTTGCAGGAGACAAGCGTCCCTTACAACTCGTCCTAGTGGTTGATTTCAAAGGATTTATCCCACTTGAAAGAACAAGCACAGCAACGCGCCACGTAGCGCGCTGCAGTAAAGACGGCTGCATTTCAGGGCACGTTTTTAATAATTGGCTTTTACATGCCTAATTTGAGTGCATAACTTTTTGCGCTCCGGTTTTATTTTGCCTGCGCTCGGCGAAGTGTGCATTCGCCATGGACCCGTGCGCCCGAAAACTGTTGTTAATCAACCCAGCCCGGCGCTCTGCAAAGAGGTCGGCGTGATAAACACATGAGGTGATAGCGATGCGTATCAGCATCTTTGGTTTGGGTTATGTGGGTGCAGTCTGTGCAGGCTGCCTGACGGCGCGTGGCCATGAAGTGATCGGTGTGGACGTGTCCAGCACCAAGATCGACCTGATCAACCAGGGCAAGTCGCCCATCGTCGAACCCGGCCTGGAAGCACTGCTGCAACAGGGCATCGCCAATGGCCGCCTGCGCGGCACCACCGACTTCGCCGAGGCCATCCGGGCCAGCGACGTGTCGATGATCTGCGTGGGTACCCCGAGCAAGAAGAACGGCGACCTGGGCCTGGAGTACATCGAGTCGGTGTGTCGCGAAATCGGCTACGTGCTGCGTGACACCACTCGCCGTCACACCATCGTGGTGCGCAGCACCGTGCTGCCCGGCACCGTCAAGAACGTGGTCATCCCGATCCTCGAAGACTGCTCGGGCAAAAAGGCCGGCGTCGACTTCGGTGTCGCGGTCAACCCGGAATTCCTCCGCGAAAGCACCGCGATCAAGGACTACGACCAGCCACCGATGACTGTCATCGGCGAACTGGACAGCGCCAGCGGCGACATCCTCCAGGCCCTGTACGAAGAGCTCGACGCCCCGGTCATTCGCAAGCCGATCGAAGTGGCCGAGATGATCAAGTACACCTGCAACGTGTGGCACGCCACCAAGGTCACCTTTGCCAACGAGATCGGCAACATCGCCAAGGCCGTCGGCGTCGATGGCCGTGAAGTGATGGACGTGGTCTGCCAGGACAAGGTGCTCAACCTGTCGCAGTACTACATGCGCCCTGGCTTCGCCTTCGGCGGCTCGTGCCTGCCGAAAGACGTGCGTGCCCTCACCTACCGTGCCGCCAGCCTCGACGTACGTGCACCGCTGCTCGACTCGCTGATGCGCAGTAACGAATCGCAGGTGCAGAACGCCTTCGAGCTGATCGAAGCCCACGACAAGCGCAAGGTCGCCCTGCTTGGCCTGAGCTTCAAGGCGGGTACCGACGACCTGCGCGAAAGCCCGCTGGTAGAGCTGGCCGAACGCCTGATCGGCAAGGGCTACCAGTTGGACATCTACGACGAGAACGTCGAGTACGCCCGGGTTCACGGGGCGAACAAGGACTACATCGAATCGAAGATCCCGCACGTCTCGTCGTTGCTCAACGGTGACTTCCAGCAGGTCATCGACAACGCCGACATCATCGTCCTCGGCAACCGTGACGAACAGTTCCGCGCCCTGGCCCAGCAAGCACCGGCCGGCAAGCAAGTGATCGACCTGGTCGGTTTCATGAGCCAGCCGACCAACGCAAGCAGCCGCACCGAAGGCATCTGCTGGTAAGTGCCTGGCAGGGCAGCGCAAGCCTCCCCACTTGCGCTGCCCAACCTTTCCCGAATTCTCGACGGATGCTGAACATGCAAAGGCTCCAGACAGTGCTGTTGCAGTGCGCCGGTTGGCTGCTCTACATGAGCCTGCTCATGCTGATCGCCCTGGCCCTGCCAGCCGATATCTTCGACTCGCAGTCGAAGCACTTCATCTTCCTGGTCGGCGCAGTCGGCATCTGGCGCTATTCCATGGGCGCCACCCATTTCATCCGCGGCATGATCTTTCTCTACGGCGTGTACCCGTACCTGCGCCGCAAGGTGCAGAAAATGGGCAATGCCGCCGACCCGTCACACGTGTACCTGATGGTCACCAGCTTCCGCATCGAAGCGTTGACCACCGCCCAGGTGTACAGCTCGGTTATTCGTGAGGCGATAAACTGCGGCTTCCCCACCACAGTGGTCTGCTCGCTGGTGGAAATGTCCGACGAACTGCTGGTGAAAAGCCTGTGGGCCAAGTACAACCCACCGGCCCACGTAAAGCTGGACATCGTGCGCATCGCCGGTACCGGCAAGCGCGATGGCCTGGCCTACGGCTTCCGTGCCATCTCGCGCATGCTGCCGGACGACAACGCCGTGGTGGCGGTGATCGACGGTGACACCGTGCTGGCCGACGGCGTGGTGCGCAAGACCGTGCCGTGGTTCAAGCTGTTCCCCAACGTCGGTGGCCTGACCACCAACGAGTTCTGCGAAGTGCGCGGCGGTTACATCATGAGCGAGTGGCACAAGCTGCGCTTCGCCCAGCGCCACATCAACATGTGCTCGATGGCCCTGTCCAAGCGGGTGCTGACCATGACCGGGCGCATGTCGATGTTCCGCGCCAGCGTGGTGACCAACCCCGAGTTCATCGCCGACGTCGAAAGCGACTCGCTGATGCACTGGCGCCTGGGCCGCTTCAAGTTCCTCACGGGTGACGACAAGTCCAGCTGGTTCAGCCTGATGCGCCTGGGCTACGACACGTTCTACGTGCCGGACGCCGCCATCAACACGGTCGAGCACCCGCCGGAGAAAAGCTTCTTCAAGGCCAGCCGCAAGCTGATGTACCGCTGGTACGGCAACAACCTGCGACAGAACTCCCGTGCCCTCGGGCTGGGCATCCGCCGCCTGGGGCTGTTCACCAGCATCGTGCTGTTCGACCAGCGCGTTTCGATGTGGACCAGCCTGCTGGGCCTGACCGTGGCGGTGATCGCCAGCCTCAAGTTCGGCCTGGGCTTCCTGCTGGTGTACCTGCTGTGGATCGGCATCACCCGCCTGATCCTCACCATCATGCTGCTGTGCTCCGGCCACAACGTCGGCCCGGCCTACCCGCTGATTCTCTATTACAACCAGATCATCGGCGCGCTGATGAAGATCTACGTGTTCTTCCGCCTCGACAAACAGTCGTGGACGCGTCAGCCCACTGCCCTCAAGCGTGACCTCGCCAGCTTTCAACAATGGTTCAACACCTGGTCCTCGCGGACCATGACCTTCTCGGCGGCCAGCATCTTCGTTGCTGTGCTGTTCATGGTCGTGTGAGCCCAACCCGGATCGGATCTAACAGGAACAAACCCCATGAATACCGCCGTGAACGTCAACGTCGTGCATGAGTCCGAAGCCCAGCGCCAGCATGCCCGGGTTCGCATCCCCGCCAAGCTGCGCTTCCTCGACGCCCAGCGCCAGGCCCACGATGTAAAGGTCGAAGACCTTTCCGCCGGTGGCCTGAGCTTCCACACCAAGCAGCCACTGTCGGTTGGCGACGTGTTGCGCGGACGCCTGATGTTCACGGTCGACAACCTCGGCCTGTCGATGGACATCGAGTTCCAGGTGCGCTCGTTCAACCCCGACAACGGCCGTACCGGTGCGCAGTTCCAGAACCTCGAACCGCGCGACATTGCCACCTTGCGCCACATCATCACCTCGCACCTGTCGGGTGAGCTGATCACTGCCGGTGACGTGCTCAGCACCCTGCAGCGCGATAACTTCACCAAGGCCCGCAAGCAGAAGGATGGCGGCAGTGGCCTGAGCGCCTTCGGCCGGCTCAAGGCGGTCACCGTCACCCTCGGCGTGTTCGTGGTCGGCGTCGCGGCTTTCGGCTTCGTCGCCAAGTCGCTGTACGGCATGTACTTCGTCAGCCATGCCGAAGCCGGTGTGGTCGCGGTACCCACCACCAGCGTCACCATGCCGCGCGACGGCACCGTGAACAGCCTGGTCGAAAGCGGCGGGCAGATTGCCAAGGGCGCGCCGCTGGCCAGCTTCACCACCAGCATGCTGGACATGCTCAAGGGCAACCTGGACGACACGCAGCTGGAGCCGGCGAAGATCGAGGAACTGTTCGGCAAGCAATTGTCCGGCACCCTCACCAGCCCCTGTGATTGCGTGGTCGCCCGCCAACTGGTGGACGACGGCCAGTACGCCGCCAAGGGCCAGCCGATCTTCCAGCTGATCCCGCGCACCACCACCCCGATGGTCGAGGCGCGCTTCAGCTACCGCCAGTTCGACGAGGTCAAGCCAGGTACCCGGGTCAACTTCCAGGTCGCTGGCGAAGACGAAGTGCGCACCGGCCAGATCGTCAGCAGCGCCAGCCTCAACAGCGAAGACCTGGCCTCTGACATCCGCGTGCAGATCAAGCCTGACAGCGGCCTGCCCGCCGAACTGGCCGGCCGCCCGGCCTCGGTCAACAGCGACCGCGGTCCGTCGCTGAACTGGTTGATCGACAAAGCCGTGGCCCGTGGGCTGTAAGAGGAGCTTGTGATGACCAACATGCCGCCATTGCGAGGGCTTCGCCCTCGATCGCGACACAAGGCCGCTCCTACAGGGTCCGAGTCGCTAAACCATCTGTCGCCTGACGCTGGACCTGTAGGAGCGGCCTTGTGTCGCGATCGAGCGCGAAGCGCTCGCCCGTTCGCATGGTGCACACTCGCCCTGGCTGTAACCCTGGCCGGCTGTGCCGGCCTACCCGACCAGCGCCTGGCCAACGAGGCCATGAAGCGCGGTGACACGGCACTGGCCGAACGCAACTACAAGGCCTTGGCCGACCTCGGCTACAGCGAGGCTCAAGTGGGCCTGGCCGATATTAAGGTGGCTACCCGCGACCCGGCGCAGATCAAGCAAGCCGAGGCCACCTACCGCGCCGCGGCCGCCACTTCGCCGCGTGCCCAGGCGCGCCTTGGCCGCCTGCTGGTGGCCAAACCCGACAGCACCCAGGCCGAGCGTGAAGAGGCCGAAACGCTGCTCAAGCAAGCCGCGAAGCAAGGCGAAAGCAACACCCTGATCCCGCTGGCGATGCTCTACCTCAGCTACCCGCAGAGCTTCCCCAAGGTCAATGCGCAGCAGCAGATCGACCAGTGGCGCGCCGCCGGCAACCCCGAAGCGGGCCTGGCCCAGGTGCTGCTGTACCGCACCCAGGGCACCTACGACCAGCACCTGGGCGAAGTGGAAACAATCTGCAAGGCCGCGCTGAACAGCACCGACATCTGCTACGTCGAACTGGCCACCGTGTACCAGAAACGCGGCCAGGCCGACCAGCAAGCCGCCCTGCTCGGCCAGCTGAAGTCTGCCTACACCCGTGGTGCAGTGCCGGCCACCCGGGTCGACAGCGTGGCCCGGGTACTGGCCGACCGCAGCCTCGGCCAGACCGACGAAAAAACCGCCAAGGACCTGCTCGAACAAGTGGCCCCGGCCAACCCGGCCTCCTGGGTCAGCCTGGCGCAACTGGTCTACGACTTCCCCGAGCTGGGTGACACCGACCAACTGCTGGCCTACATCGACAAGGGCCGCGAGGCCGAACAGCCACGCGCCGAGCTGCTGCTGGGCCGCCTGTACTACGAAGGCAAGACCCTACCGGCGGACGCGAAAAAAGCCGAGCAGCACCTGCAAGCCGCCGCCGACGCCGGCGAGATCAGCGCCCATTACTACCTGGGCCAGCTGTACCGCCGCGGTTACCTGGGCAACGTCGAGCCACAGAAGGCCGTCGACCACCTGCTGGCCGCCGCCCGTGGCGGGCAGAACAGCGCCGACTATGCCCTGGCCCAGCTGTTCAGCGAAGGCCACGGCATTCGCCCGCAGCCAGGCAACGCCTGGGTGTTCGCCCAGCTGTCGCAAGCCAACCCGACGCCGCAATCATCGGAAATGCTGCAGCAACTCGACCAGCAACTGACCGCTGACCAGCGCAGCCAGGCCCAGCAACTGCTGGCCCAAGAAAAGCAGGCCCGCGGCAGCATGAGCCAGGGCGCCAACAGCACCCTGGCCATCGAAGCCCTGCAAGACGACGAACAAGAAGTAGACGGTGAGGACTCGCTATGACGCTCAATCCCTTCGTGAAAGCCGGCATCGGCCTGAGCTTCGCCCTGCTGTGGTCCTGCCCGACCCTGGCGGAAATGACCGCTGAAAAGAACTTTGGCCTGGACGTGAAAATCACCGGTCAGTCGGAAGACGACCGTGACCTTGGCACCCGCTCCGGCGGCGACGTCAACGGCCTGGGCCTGGACCTGCGCCCTTGGGTGTACGGCGAGCGCGGCAACTGGAGCGCCTATGCCATGGGCCAAGCCGTCGCGGCCACCGACACCATCGAAACCGACACCCTGCGCCAGAACGACGACGGCACCACCACCGATACCGGTGACGACAGCCGCAAGCCCGACAAAAACTACCTGGCCATGCGCGAGTTCTGGGTCGGCTACAGCGGCCTCACCGCCTACCCCGGCGAGCAATTGCGCCTGGGCCGCCAGCGCCTGCGCAGCGACGATGGCATGTGGCGCGACACCAACATCGAAGCGCTGAACTGGACGTTCGACACCACCCTGCTCAAGGCCGACCTCGGCGTGGCCCAGCGCTTCAGCGAGTACCGCACCGACCTCACCGAGCTGGCCCCGGAAGACAAGGACCGCACGCACCTCTACGGCAACGTTGCCACGCAGTGGACCCCTGGCCATTGGGTGGGCGTGCGCGCCCACCATACGCATGACAGCGGCAGCCTGAAAAACCCCGGCGAAACCGTCGACGCACTGGACAAGACCCGCACCGGCGACCTCACCTGGCTGGGCCTTGAGGCAAACAGCGACGCCTACAACTGGCGCAACGACCACACCGTCAACTACTGGAGCAGCCTGACCTGGCTGACCGGTAACCGCGACACCCTCAGCAGCCAGGTCGTCGGCGATGACCAGGTGGCGACCGGCAAGCAGAGCGGCGACGTCAACGCCTGGGCCACAGACCTTGGCATCCGCCTGCGCCTGGACCCCAACTGGCAGGTCGGCGCGGCCTATGCCCGTGGCAGTGGCGGCGGTGGCGACGACGGTTCCAACAACTTCGAGCAGACCGGCCTTGAGAGCAACCGCTCCAACTTCACCGGCACCCGCTCGCGCGTACACCGTTTCGGCGAGGCCTTCCGCGGCGAGCTGGGCAACCTGCAGGCGGCCACCCTGTTCGCCTCGTGGCAGCTGCGCGATGACTACGACGCCAGCTTCATCTACCACAAGTTCTGGCGGGTCGATGGCAGCCAGAACATCGGCTCCAGCGGTATCAACGCGGCGGTCAACGACAACGGTGTGAACCGCCAACTGGTCAATGGCGAGAAAGACCTGGGCCAGGAAATGGACGTGGTCGTGACCAAGTACTTCAAGCAAGGCCTGCTGCCGGCTTCGATGAGCCAGGCCATCGACGAGCCGTCCGCCCTGGTGCGCCTGCGTGCCGGTGTGTTCAAGCCGGGCGACGCCTATGGCAAGGAAGCAGACTCGTACATGCACCGCGCCTTCGTCGACGTGATCTGGCGCTTCTGAGGCCGGGAGAAATTTGATGAACCTTCACCCGCACTTACGTCACAGCCTGTTGGCCAGCGCCTTGCTGCTGGCCTCGGGCCTGGCCGTCGCTGCAGAGCCCAAGGTTATCGCCAAGGAACTGCAGCAGGCCAAGACCTACACCGTGGCCAGCGCGCCGATCGAGCCACTGCACATGGACCCACCCAAGCTGCCCGACCTCAGCGGTTTCACCGCCGAGGCCGTGCAGAACAAGATCGACCGCAGCCACAAGGGCAAGGTCAGCGTGCGCCGCATGTTCCAGGAGGACACCCTCAAGGAGTTCGTCGGCGGCGACAACAAGGCGGCCGAGTGGGTGCAGCGCCAGCACGGCATCCCGCAGGCGATCTTTGTCGATGACGGCCATGTCGACCTGGTCGAGCTGAGCAAGAAGGTGCCAAAACAGTACCTGCGCGAAGTCGAGCCGGGGGTGTACCTGGCGCGCCTGCCGATCGTGGTCGGGCAGAAAGGCATCCTCGAGATCGACGGCAAGGTCAAGCAGCTGCGCTTGTCCCAGGAAGGCGGTTCGTTCCTGGTCAATGACGGCAAGCTGTTCGTCACCGACACCCAGGTGACCGGCTGGCGCGAGAAGGACAACGGCCCGGCGACGTTCCGCTCGCCCAAGGAATTCCGCCCGTTCCTGCTGTCGTGGGGCGGTACCGAGACGTATATCGTCAACACGAAGATGGCCAGCTTCGGCTACGCCAAGTCCAAGTCGTATGGCGTGAGCATCTCGCAGTACACGCCGAACATGGCCAAGCGCATGGGCCGTGCCGAACCCACCGGCTGGATCATCGGCTCGGAATTCAGCGACATGTGGTACGGCTTCTACTGCTACGAAACCCAGGACTTCGTGGTCAAGGACAGCACCTACCGCGACAACATCGTCTACGGCATCGACCCGCACGACCGCTCGCACCGGCTGATCATTGCCGGCAACACGGTGTACGGCACCAAGAAGAAGCACGGCATCATCGTTTCGCGTGAGGTCAACGACAGCTGGATCATCAACAACAAGAGCTACGACAACAAGCTCTCGGGCGTGGTGATCGACCGTAACAGCGTCAACAACCTGATCGCCTACAACGAGATCTACCGCAACCACACCGACGGCATCACCCTGTACGAAAGCGGCGACAACCTGATCTGGGGCAACAAGCTGATCAACAACCGCCGCCACGGCATTCGCGTGCGCAACAGCGTGAACATCCGCCTGTACGAAAACACTGCCATGGCCAACGGCCTGGTCGGTGTATACGGCCACATCAAGGACCTGTCCGACACCGACCGCGACATCGCCCTCGACCCGTTCGACACCAAGGTGTCGCTGATCGTAGTGGGTGGCGAGCTGGTGGCCAACGGCTCCGGCCCGTTGTCGATCGACTCGCCGCTGTCGGTCGAGCTGTACAAGGTGGCCATGCTCGCCCCGCGCAAGGCCAGCGGCATCAGCCTCAACGGCGTGCTGGGCGAACGCCAGGACGAAATCCTCGACCTGCTGGTACGCCAGCAAAAGGCTGTGCTGATCGACCCGGTCGAACGCCAGACCGAAATGATCGATTAAGGAAGCCCAGACCATGACTCCACACCTGATGAAACTGCTGGGCCTGTCCGCCGCCCTTCTGGCGATCAGCCAGGGCGTGCGTGCCGATGAGGTCAAGGCCCCGACCTTCACTGCCGAGCCTTGCTGCCAGCTGTGCCCGCAAGCGCACGACGCCAGCCGCTACACCACCCGCTACCAGCAGAACTTCACCACGCTGGTGCAGGCCAAGGGCGATTGGCTGTTCCGTACCCGCGAAGACCTGCGTACCGAGTTCAACACCACCCCGGCCGGCTACAAACGCCTGCAGCAGGTGCACGACGCGTTCAAGAAGCGCGGCGTGGAACTGGTGGTGGTGTACCAGCCGACCCGTGGCCTGGTGAACCGCAACATGCTCAACCCGGCCGAGAAAGCCGCCTTCGATTACCAGAAGGCGCTGGGCAACTACCAGGCCATGCTCAAGCGCTTCGCCAGCATGGGCTACAACGTGCCCGACCTGTCGCCGCTGACCAACGAACAGCTGGCCGCCGCCGACCAGGGCAAGGACTTCTACTTCCGCGGAGACCAGCACTGGACGCCCTATGGCGCCGAGCGCGCGGCAAAAATCGTGGCTGACACCGTGCACAAGATGCCGGCCTTCGAAGGCATCCCGCGCAAGGAATTCGAAACGAAGAAGTCCGGGCGCATGGGCAAGACCGGCACCCTGCATAACGTGGCTGGCCAGCTGTGTGGCACGAGCTACGCGGTGCAGTACATGGACCAGTTCGCCACCGAGCCGAAAGGCTCGACCGGCGGCGGCGACGACCTGTTCGGTGACAGCGGCAATGCCCAGATCACCCTGGTCGGCACCAGCCACAGCGGCAAGAACTACAACTTCAGCGGTTTCCTCGAACAGTACATCGGCGCCGACGTGCTCAACGTCGCCTTCCCCGGTGGTGGCCTGGAAGGCTCGATGATCCAGTACCTGGGCAGCGAAGAGTTCCAGAAGAATCCGCCGAAGATTCTGGTCTGGGAATTCTCCCCGCTGTACCGCCTGGACCAGGAAACCATCTGGCGGCAAATCCTTGGCCTGCTCGACGACGGCTGCGACGACCGCCCGGCCCTGATGAGCGCCAGCACCACCCTCAAACCTGGCAAGAACGAACTGATGGTCAACGGCAAGGGCGGCGTGGTCAAAGACCTGATCAACCGCAACCTGCAGATGGACGTCAAGTTCGAAGACCCGTCGGTGAAGGTGCTGCAGGCCACCCTCTGGTACCTCAATGGCCGCCACGAGGACATCAAGCTGGAAAAACCGGAAACCTCCGATACCGACGGGCGCTTTGTCTTCCAGATGCGCGAAGACGAGGACTGGGCCAGCCAGAGCCTGTTGGCCTTTGAAATTCAGGGCCCGGAAAAAGGCACGCAGAAAGTCGAAGCCAAGCTCTGCAAACGCAACAACTTCGCCGTGCCTGCGCAGACCGCGCAGGCCGGCCAGTGAGGCGACCATGACTGCATTCAAGCAAATCTTCAGCCCTGCCCTGCTTGCCCTGGCCCTGTTTGGCAGCGCAGCACAGGCGGCGCTGGTGCCGCCGCAGGGGTACTACGAGGGCATCGAGAAACTCAAGACCGGCGATGGCAATTTCCGTTGCGAAGCGGCGCCCAAGCCATACACCGGTGCCCTGCAGTTTCGCAGCAAGTACGAGGGCTCGGACAAGGCCCGCGCCACGCTCAACGTCGCCTCGGAAAAAGCCTTCCGCGACTCCACAGCCGACATCACCACCTTGGAAAAGGGCGTGAGCAAGATGGTCGGCCAGTACATGCGTGACGGCCGCCCGGCGCAGCTTGACTGCACCCTGACCTGGCTGGGTACCTGGGCGCGCGCTGGTGCGCTGCTGTCCACCGATTACAACCACACCGGCAAGTCGATGCGCAAATGGGCGCTGGGCAGCATGAGCGGTTCGTGGCTGCGCCTGAAGTTCTCCGACTCGCAGCCACTGGCAGCGCACCAGGCCGAGGCCGAGCTGATCGAAAAGTGGTTCGCCCGCCTGGCCGAGCAAACCGTGCGCGACTGGAGCGACCTGCCGCTGGAGAAGATCAACAACCACAGCTACTGGGCGGCCTGGTCGGTGATGGCGACTGCCGTGGCCACCGACCGTCGCGACTTGTTCGACTGGGCCGTGAAGGAATTCCGGGTGGGTGCCAACCAGGTCGACGACCAGGGCTTCCTGCCTAATGAACTCAAGCGCCGCCAGCGTGCGCTTGCCTACCACAACTATGCCCTGCCGCCGCTGGCGATGATCGCCAGCTTTGCCCAGGCCAACGGTGTGGACCTGCGCAGCGAGAACAATTTCGCCCTGCAACGCCTGGGTGAAGGCGTACTGGCCGGTGCACGCGACCCAAGCCAGTTCAAGGCGCGCACCGGCGAGAAACAGGACATGAAAGACCTCAAGGTCGACAGCAAGTACGCCTGGCTCGAACCCTGGTGCCAGCTGTACCACTGCGTGGGCGACACGCTTGAGCGCAAGCATGGCATGCAGCCGTTCAACAGCTTCCGGCTGGGGGGCGATGTGACCCGGGTTTATGACCCGGGTGCAGAGCGCAAGAAGTAACACACCCCAATATGGGGGTGAAATCTGTGGGAGCTGGCTTGCCGGCGATGGGCCGCAAAGCGGCCCCTGACTACCGATGGGCAAGGCTTTGCCTTGCATCGCCGGCAAGCCAGCTCCCACAGAGGTATTAGGTTGCCTTCCGGTTTTGCACTGGGGGGTTTGGGGGGCGCTGTGCCCCGGATGCTGTGAACAAAAAGGAGAACCGGGATGGTCTTCTCGTCCAACGTGTTCCTGTTCCTGTTCTTGCCGATATTCCTCGGCCTGTACTATTTGAGCGGGCAACGTTATCGCAACCTGCTACTGCTGATCGCCAGTTACATCTTCTATGCCTGGTGGCGGGTGGATTTCCTGGCCCTGTTCGCCGGGGTCACCCTGTGGAACTACTGGATCGGCCTGAAAGTCGGTGCCGCTGGCGTACGCACCAAACCGGCGCAGCGCTGGCTGCTGCTTGGCGTGGGTGTCGACCTGGCGATCCTCGGCTACTTCAAGTACGCCAACTTCGGCGTCGACAGCCTTAACGCGATCATCAGCTCGTTCGGCCTGGAGCCGTTTATCCTCACCCATGTGCTGCTGCCGATCGGCATCTCGTTCTACATCTTCGAGTCGATCAGCTACATCATCGACGTGTACCGCGGCGACACCCCGGCCACCCGCAACCTGATCGACTTCGCGGCGTTCGTGGCGATCTTCCCGCACTTGATCGCCGGCCCGGTGCTGCGCTTCAAGGACCTGGTCGACCAGTTCAACAACCGCACCCACACCCTGGACAAGTTCTCCGAAGGCTGCACCCGCTTCATGCAGGGCTTCATCAAGAAAGTGTTCATCGCCGACACCCTGGCGGTGGTGGCCGACCATTGCTTCGCCCTGCAGAACCCGACCACGGGTGACGCCTGGCTCGGCGCCCTGGCCTACACCGCGCAGCTGTACTTCGACTTCAGCGGCTACAGCGACATGGCCATCGGCCTGGGGCTGATGATGGGCTTCCGCTTCATGGAGAACTTCAAGCAGCCATACATCAGCCAGTCGATCACCGAGTTCTGGCGGCGCTGGCACATCAGCCTGTCGACCTGGCTGCGCGACTACCTGTACATCACCCTGGGCGGTAACCGTAAAGGCACCTTCAACACCTACCGCAACCTGTTCCTGACCATGCTGCTGGGCGGCCTGTGGCACGGTGCCAACTTCACCTACATCATCTGGGGCGCCTGGCACGGCATGTGGCTGGCGATCGAGCGGGCGCTGGGCATCGACACCAACCCGCAGCGCTTCAACCCGGTGAAGTGGGCCTTCACCTTCCTGCTGGTGGTGGTCGGCTGGGTGATCTTCCGCGCCGAGAACCTGCACGTGGCGGCCCGCATGTACGGCGCCATGTTCAGCTTCGGCGACTGGCAGCTGTCGGAACTCAACCGCGCCCAGCTCACCGGCCTGCAAGTGGCCACCCTGATCATCGCCTACATCACCCTGGCGTGGTTCGGCCTGCGCGACTTCTACCGCAATGCCACACCAACGGCTGCCACACGCACGCCGGCGCAAGTCAATGCCGATGGCTCGATCGGCCTGGACTGGACCCGGGTGATGACCCGCGCCCTGGTGCTGCTGCTGTTCGTGGCCTCGATCCTCAAGCTTTCGGCGCAGAGCTACTCGCCGTTCCTTTACTTCCAGTTCTGAGGTTGATGACATGACCCGGACATTACGCATTACCTATTCGCTGTCGTTCCTGGGCCTGCTGGTGGGCATGGGCGTCTGGTCCACCGGTGCCCTGCAGAGTTTCCAGCGCACCGAGCAGATGACCCTGCTCAACGGCAAGCTGGCCAAGGCCGCAGAGACCCACTACGACGCCGAGTTCCCGATCAAGCGCCTGGGCACCAACCTGTGGGCGGCGATGGACTTCAAGCTGTTCAATGAAGGCCGCCCTGGCGTGGTGTTAGGCCGCGACCAGTGGCTGTTCAGTGATGAAGAGTTCAAGCCCACCGCCGGTGCCGAGCAGCTGATGCAGGAAAACCTGGCGCTGATCCGTGGCGTACGTGACACGCTCAAACAACACGGCAGCCAGCTGGTGTTGGCGATCGTCCCGGCCAAGGCGCGGATCTACGATGAGTACCTGGGCAAGGAGCTGCCGGCCAGCCTGCATGGCGACCTGTACAACCAGTTCCATGCCCAGGCGCGCCAGGCCAACGTGTTCGCCCCAGACTTGATGGCCCCACTTGAACAGGCCAAGGCCCGTGGCCAAGTGTTCCTGCGCACCGACACTCACTGGACACCGATGGGCGCTGAAGTGACGGCGCAGGCGCTGGCTGAGGCGGTCAACCGCCAGCAATTGCTCAATGGCGAACCGCAAACCTTCATCACCGAGGCCGGCAACACCGCGCCCTACAAAGGTGACCTGACCAACTTCCTGCCGCTGGACCCGCTGTTCAGCAACCTGCTGCCAGCCCCGGACAGCCTGCAGCAACGCACCACCCGCCCGGTCGAGGCTGCGGCTGATGCAGGCGACGCACTGTTCGCCGACAAACAGATCCCGGTCGCCCTGGTAGGCACCAGCTACAGCGCCAACCCGCACTGGAACTTCCTCGGTGCGCTGCAGCAGGCGCTGCGCAGCGACGTCGCCAACTACGCCGAAGACGGCCACGGCCCGCTGCTGCCGATGCTCAAGTACCTGCAAAGCGATGCTTTTAAAAACGCCGCGCCACAAGTGGTGGTGTGGGAATTCCCCGAACGTTATCTGCCAATGAAAAACGACCTCAGCAGCTTCGATCCGCAGTGGATCGCGCAACTGAAAAACTCCCGTAAATCCGAAGAAAACCTGGCCTTGTCGTCCACCCGGACGAACCACTGATTGAAGAGAGGAACACGCACATGACTACCAAGACTTCCATTGCCAAAGCCCTCACCCTCGCGGCCGGCCTTTCCCTTGCTTCGATGCAGGCCTTCGCCGGCGCCGACGCCGCGCTGTACGGGCCAAGCGCGCCGAAAGGCTCGACCTTCGTGCGCCTGTACAACGCTGCCAGCGCACCGGCTGCCGCCAGTGTCGGCAACACCCAGATCAAGCAGGTTGGCGCCCAGGCCAGCAGCGATTTCAGCTTCCTGCCAGGTGGTGACTACACCGCTCAGGTGGGTGGCAAGAGCGTGCCGGTCAAGCTGGCCTCGGACAAGTACTACACCCTGGTCAACAGTGGCAGCGGCAACCCGCAGCTGATCGAAGAACCGCCGTTCAAAAACAAACAGAAAGCCCTGGTGCGCGTGCAGAACCTGAGCGACCAGCAGCTGACCCTGAAAACCGCCGACGGCAAGACCGAAGTGGTCAAGCCGGTGGCCGCCAACGGCCGTGGCGAGCGCGAGATCAACCCGGTCAAGGTCAACCTGGCGCTGTACCAAGGTGACAAGAAAGTGGGTGACGTGAAACCGGTCGCCCTGGAGCGCGGCGAAGCCGCAGTGCTGTACGTAACGGGTTCCGGCAACGCCTTGTCGCCGGTGTGGGTAACTCGCCCCGTGGCTAGCAACTGATTCCCCTGCCTCTCAACGACTATTGGAGAAACATGATGATCCCGGTAATTCTTTCTGGTGGTAGCGGTTCGCGTCTGTGGCCTCTGTCGCGCAAGCAGTTCCCTAAGCAGTTCCTGGCCCTGACCGGTGAACACACCCTGTTCCAGCAAACCATCGAGCGCCTGGTGTTCGAAGGCATGGACACGCCGATTGTGGTCTGCAACAAGGACCACAAGTTCATCGTCCAGGAACAGCTGGCTGCCCTGAAGCTGGAAACCCAGGGCATCCTGATGGAGCCGTTCGGCCGCAACACGGCACCCGCCGTGGCCATGACCGCGATGAAGCTGGTCAACGAAGGCCGCGACGAGCTGATGCTGGTATTGCCTGCCGACCACGTGATCGATGACCAGAAGGCCCTGCAACGTGCCCTGGCCCTGGCCACCGTGGCCGCCGAGCGCGGCGAGATGGTGCTGTTCGGCGTGCCGGCAACTAAACCGGAAACCGGCTACGGCTATATCCGCTCCAGCCAGGATGCGTTGCTGCCTGAAGGTGTGGCGCGCGTGGCCCAGTTCGTGGAGAAGCCGGACGAGCAACGCGCTGCCGAATTCGTCCAGGCCGGTGGCTATTTCTGGAACAGCGGCATGTTCCTGTTCCGTGCCAGCCGCTTCCTCGAAGAGCTGAAAAAGCACGACGGCGACATCTACGACACTTGCGTGCTGGCCTTGGAGCGCAGCCAGGAAGACGGCGATGTGCTGAGCATCGACGAAGCCACCTTTGCCTGCTGCCCGGACAATTCCATCGACTACGCGGTGATGGAAAAGACCCAGCGCGCCTGCGTGGTGCCGATGTCGGCTGGCTGGAGTGACGTGGGTTGCTGGTCGTCGCTGTGGGAAGTGCACGAGAAGGACGACAACGGCAACGTCACCAAAGGCGACGTGGTGGTGCAGGACAGCCACAACTGCATGATCCACGGCAACGGCAAGCTGGTGTCGGTGATCGGCCTGGAGAACATTGTGGTGGTCGAGACCAAGGACGCCATGATGATTGCCCACAAGGACAAGGTCCAGGGCGTCAAGCAGATGGTCAAGACCCTCGACGAGCAGGGCCGTAGCGAAACCCAGAACCACCTGGAAGTGTATCGCCCGTGGGGCTCGTACGACTCGGTGGACATGGGCGGCCGTTTCCAGGTCAAGCACATTACCGTCAAGCCGGGTGCCAGCCTGTCGCTGCAGATGCACCATCACCGTGCCGAGCACTGGATCGTGGTGTCCGGCACGGCCGAGGTAACCTGTGACGAGAACGTGTTCCTGCTGACCGAGAACCAGTCGACCTATATTCCCATTGCCTCGGTGCACCGCCTGCGCAACCCGGGCAAGATTCCGCTGGAGATCATCGAGGTGCAGTCCGGGAGCTACCTGGGCGAGGATGATATCGAGCGGTTCGAGGATGTGTATGGGCGCACATCCACGCCGGTGGAGCGTGGGGTTTCGGTGAAAACTATCGCGCAGTGAATGAACCCTGGGGCCGCTTTGCGGCCCATTCGCGGGGCAAGCCCGCTCCCACAGGGGCCGCATGTTCGCCTATACATGAGGTCCCTGTGGGAGCGGGCTTGTCCCGCGAATGGAGGGCGCAGCCCTCCCCGCTTTTGAGCCCTCCCTCATTTCAGGCTACGATGGTCAGACCCCGCGCAACCAAGGTCTGCAAGCGTCATGATCATCGGTGCCTTCCTCATCCTCACCTGGCTGGTGCTGCTGTTGCGCTACCCGGCCAAGGCCCTGCCGATTTCCCTGGCTGCCGTGTGCGGCCTGGGCCTGGTGGCGATGTTCGTGGTCTGGCAAGACAGCCGCGAAGCCTCGCAACTGGCCCGCCTGGACGTGCGCCTGAGCTATGCCCCGGAACACTGCCCTGCCGACCGCGCCTTGCAGGTACGCATGAAGAATGGCAACAAGGCTCCGCTGACCGAACTGCGCTGGCGCGTGGCGGCGTATGCGCCGGGCGATAGCGTGAACCTGGCCGAGAACACCTACAACGCCCCGCGCTACCGTGGGCCGGGTGAATTGCAGCCAGGGGCAGAGTGGAAAGACTGTTTGCCATTGCCGCCCTTGCGTTCCGGGTACCGGCCGCAGACCCTGGAGTTTCGGGCTGAGCACCTGCAGGGTACATTTGCCAACTGATTCATTGCCTGTACCGGCCCTATCGCCGGCAAGCCGGCTCCCACAGGTACTCCACAGGTCCAGATGATTGTGGGGTACCTGTGGGAGCTGGCTTGCCGGCGATAGGGCCAGTGCAAGCCAAACATCTCTCACCATGATCCAAGGCCCCAACCATGCCCACCGTCCTGATCACCGGTTGTTCCAGCGGCATCGGCCGCGCCCTGGCCGACGCCTTCCGCGATGCCGGCCACCATGTCTGGGCCACCGCCCGCAAGCCTGAAGATGTCGAGCAACTGCGCGCCGCTGGCTACACCGCCCGGCAACTGGACGTGAACGACAGCGAGGGCGTGGCCCGCCTGGCCCAGGAACTGCCAGGCCTCGACATCCTGATCAACAACGCTGGCTACGGCGCCATGGGCCCGTTGCTCGATGGGGGTGTGGATGCCCTGCGCCAGCAGTTCGAAACCAACGTGTTCGCCGTGGTTGGCGTGACCCGCGCGCTGTTCCCGCTGCTGCGCCGCTCACGCGGGCTGGTGGTGAACATCGGCAGCGTTTCCGGCGTATTGGTCACCCCGTTCGCCGGCGCCTACTGCGCCTCGAAAGCTGCCGTGCATGCGCTGAGCGATGCCTTGCGCCTGGAGTTGGCGCCGTTTGGCGTGCAGGTGATGGAAGTGCAACCGGGGGCGATTGCCTCACAGTTCGCCAGCAATGCCCAGCGCCAGGCCGAGCAGGTGCTGGCGGCGGATTCGGCGTGGTGGCCATTGCGCGAATACGTACAGGCGCGGGCGCGGGCCTCGCAGGACAAGCCAACATCGGCGGCGGTGTTTGCCCAGGGGGTGTTGGCGGCGGTGAACAAGTCGCCGGTGCCGGCGGTGGTGCGGTTGGGCAATGGCAGTACGGCGTTGCCGTTGCTGGCCAGGTTGCTGCCGCGGCGGGTGCTGGACTGGGCGTTGCGCAGGCGGTTTGGGCTACTGCGTCCGCTTTAACATGTCTATTGCCTGCACTGGCCCTATCGCCGGCAAGCCAGCTCCCACAAGGCCTCCACAGGCTTTGAAACCTGTGCTGTACCTGTGGGAGCTGGCTTGCCGGCGATAGGGCCAGTGCAGGCATTAAAGATTCAGGCGATGGAACGCAGCACCCCGCCATCCACCCGCAACGCCGCCCCGGTCGTCGCGCTGGCCTGCATCGAGGCCAGGTACACCACCATATTGGCCACCTCTTCCACCGTCGCCAGCCGCTTGATCAGCGAAGTCGGCCGGTGCTCAGCCAGGAAGTTGGCTTCCAGTTCTTCAGTCGACACCCCCTGCTCCTGCGCCAGCTTGGCAAAGAAATCACCCACCCCCTCCGAACGCGTAGGCCCCGGCAACACCGAATTCACCGTCACCCCAGTGCCTGCCAGGGTCTCGGCCAGCCCACGCGACACCGCCAGCAGTGCCGTTTTGGTCATGCCGTAATGAATCATCTCGGTCGGGATCTGCAGCGCCGATTCGCTGGAAAGGAACACCACCCGCCCCCATTTGCGCTCGGCCATGCCCTGGGCATAGTGGCGCGACAGGCGCACGGCGCTGAGCACGTTGACGTCGAAGAAGCGCTGCCAGTCTTCGTCTTCGATTTCAAAGAACGGCGTGGGCTCGAAGATGCCGAGGTTGTTGATCAGGATGTCGGTGTGCGGCACCTGGTCGAACAGCTTTTGCGCGCCGTCCCGGGTGCCGAGGTCGGCGGCAATGCCGATGATGCGTGCTTGCGGCAGGCGTTCGCGCACGGCCTTGAGGGCTTCATCGACACGGGCCTGGGTGCGGCCATTGAGCACCACTTCGGCCCCCGCCTCGGCCAGGCCGATGGCGATGGCCAGGCCAATGCCGGCGGTGGAGCCGCTGACGATGGCGCGCTTGCCGTTCAGGGAAATGTGCATCTGTGCCTCCTCATCTGTCTGGGAAATCGATGGGGCTGCTGCGCAGCCCATCGCCGGCAAGCCAGCTCCCACAGGTACTGCGCAGGTCTCAGGTACAGCGCAATACCTGTGGGAGCTGGCTTGCCGGCGATGGGCCGCAAAGCGGCCCCTGTCTTTATGCTTTCTTCACCGGCTGCTCATCAAACGCCTGCCAGCCACCACCCAATGCCTTGTACAACCCAACCAACGCCTGCGACACCGCCGCCGAACTGTCGATCCACTGCTCCTCGCTGGCCAGCAAGGCCCCCTGCACCGTCAGCACATTGAGAAAGTCCACCGCCCCTTCCACATACTGGCGCTGTGCAGTTTCCAGGGCGATGCGGTTCTGCCGCACGGCCTCGGCCAAATGGTCACGGCGCAACTGGCTGGCGTTGTACAGGCGTAGCACATCGTCAATTTCATGCCAGGCACCCAGCACCACCTTGCGGTAGTTCAGCGCCGCTTCCTGCTGCTGCGCCTCGCGCAGTTGCAAGGTGCCTTTGAGCCGGCCGCCCTCGAAAATGGGCAACGACAACTGCGGCCCGAACGCGAAACGGCGCGAATCCCAGCCACCGAAGTCGGACAGCTGCATGGCCTGGAAGCCCATGCTGCCCGACAGCCGGATGCTCGGGTAGAAGTCCGCCTTGGCCACGCCAATGCTGGCAGTGGCAGCATGCAGGCGGGCCTCGGCCTGGCGGATGTCCGGGCGGCGCTCGGCCAGCTCTGACGGCAAGCCGATGGCGAACTTCTGCTGCGGTGCGGGCAGCTCGCCGCCCTTCAACAATTCGGCCTGCAAGCTGCGCGGTGGCTCGGCGGCGAGCAGGCTGAGGGCGTTGATCAGATCATCGCGGCGGGCTTCCAGGCTGGGCAGGCGCGACTCGATCGAAGCGACCTGGGCGCTGGCCTGGGCCACATCAAGCCGGGTGGCGACGCCTTCGGCCTGGCGGTTTTCAGACAGTTTCAGGCTGTGCTGGGCGACCTTGAGGTTGTCCTGGGTCACATCGATAGTGTGCTGTACCGCGCGCAGCTGGATGTAGTTGCCGGCGGTTTCCGACAGCAGCGCCAACAGCACGCCGCGGCGGTCGTTCTCGGCCACTTCGACCGTGGCATCGGCAGCTTCCACCTGGCGCCGCACGCGGCCCCACAGGTCCAGCTCCCAACCGGCCACCAGGTCGCCCTGCCACAGGTTGAAGGCTTCTTTACCCGCCTTGCCGGACGGGTCGCTCAGGCCTTCGGCACTGTTGCGTGCCCGGCTGTAGCCGGCGTTGACGTCCACCGACGGCACTTGATCGGCGGCCACGGTGCTGCGCAAAGCGCGGCTTTGCAGCAGCCGAGCGCTGGCCATCTGCAGGTCGAGGTTGCGCTCGGCAACCCGCTGGATCAAGGCACTGAGCTGGGCGTCGTGGAAGGTTTCCCACCAGCGCAGCTCCAGCGGCTCGGCCTGAGGCTGGCTGGCCGCTGCCTCGCCTTGCAGCGGTGCCCACTGTTGCGGTGCCTGGCTGTCGGGGCGCAGGAAGTCCGGGCCCAGGGTGCAGCCGGCCATCAGCAAGGCCAGCAGCAACGGGGTCAAGCGTAATGCCGGTTTCATCGTGCGCTTACCTCTTTGCCATCGAGCTTGTCGCCACGGGTATCGATGGTCGCTTCCACCGACATGCCCACACGCAGGCGGCTGAGCAGCGGCTGGCCATCATCGAAGACAATCTTCACCGGGATGCGCTGCACGACCTTGGTGAAGTTGCCGGTGGCGTTGTCCGGCTTGACGGCGGCAAAAGTCACGCCGGTGGCCGGGGCAATGCTTTCCACGTGGCCTTGCAGCTTCTCACCGGAGAAGGTGTCGACACTGATAGTCACCGGCTGGCCAGGCTGCACATGGGTCAGCTGGGTTTCCTGGAAGTTGCCGACCACGTAAGCCTGCTGCAGCGGCACCACCGACAGCAGGCGGGCGCCCGGGTTGACGTAGGCGCCGACGCGCAGGGCGCGCTCGCCGACCATGCCGTCCACCGGAGCGCTAATGCGCGTGTAAGAAAGGTCGAGCTGGGCCTTTTCCAGGCCTGCTTCGGCGCGTTTGAGCTGGCCATCGGCACTGGCCACTTGTGCGGTAAGGATGTCCACTTGCTTGCGCGCCGCCACCAGCGCTGCCTGGGCGTTGGCCAGGCGGGCGCGGGCCTGGTCAACCCCGCTACGCGCCTGCTGGGCGTTCTGCACGGTACCGGCGCCCTGCTCGGCCAGGCGGCTGTAGCGGTTGACCTCGTGGTCGGCGAACGCCGCTTCGGCCTGGGCAGCTTTCACTGCGGCTTGCGCCTGGGCAATGAGTGCGGCCTGACGTTCCAGGGTGGCGCGGGCATCGGCGCTTTGTGCCTGGGCCACCAGCAACTGCGCCTGTGCGGCGTCCAGGGCAGCCTGGTAATCACGGGCATCGATGGTCGCCAGCAACTGCCCGGCGGTGACCTGCTGGTTATCCTCCACCAGCACATCCTTGATGAAGCCGGCCACCTTTGGCGCGACCACGGTGTAGTCGGCGATCACATAGGCGTCATTGGTGCTCTGGCGGTGGTCGCTGCCAAGCATCCACGGGCCAACGATTCCAGCCAGGACAGCCACTGCCAGCACCGAGCCGATGAACAGGGTTTTGCGGTTATTGGTCATTTCAGGGGTACTCGAATTCATCCAGGGTTCAGGCCACCGCGCGCGGCGGATAGACCCGGGTAGGTACGAAAGGAATCAGGCAGATCAGGGCCACGGCAATGCCGGCCATGACCAGGTAGAGGTCGGCCGAGGTCAGCACCAACGCCTGGTCGTGGATGCGCTTGGCCAGGCCAGCGGCATTACCGTCGACCAGCGGGGCGTTGCCCAGGCTGTCCACCAGGTGATTGGAATGGAAGTGCCGGCGCAGGGTGCCCAGGGCATCCAGCAGGCCACCGGCGATCACCGCCGCCAGGCCTTTTACGGTGTTGAACCAGCTAGAGGCGAACGGGCCTTCCTGTGGGGTCATGCCGTTGGTCGACAGCATCAGCAGCGGCAGCACCGCCATTGGCTGGCCGAACACCTGCAGCAGGTAGAACGGGTAGAAGTCGCCACGGATCCACTCGCTGGTAAGCAGGCTGCTGCCCACGCAGGACATCGCCAGCATCGCCAGACCGATGCCCAGCACCCAGCGGCAGTCCACCGCACGGATGTTGCACAGCGCTGCGGTCAGCGGCAGGGCAATCAACTGCGGCATGGCCACCAGCATCATCAGCGGGCTGGTCTGCGCCGGGCGGTAACCCTGGATCTGCGCCAGGTAGGCTGATGGAATGCTGCTAACGCCGGAAAGCACGATCAGCACGCCGGCCAGCGTCACCAGGGCGAAACTCAAGTTGCGTCGCGTCAGCATGCGCAGCTGGAAGAACGGCAGCGGCTCGGACCATTCGTTGTACATGAACAGCACCAGCAACAGCAGGCCACCGCCGAGCAGCCAGCAGATCAATGGCGAGTCGAACCAGCCCCAGCGATCACCCAGCGACAGGCCCAGCACGATACAGCTGATGGCCGGCAGGCCGAGCAGCACACCGCGCCAGTCGAACTGCTTGAAGCGCTCCAGGCGCAGCGGGTCCTGCGGCAGGCCCCAGCCGACGCAGGCAATCGCCAATGCCGAGGGCAGGATGATCTGCCAGAACGCCCATTGCCAACCGACGTACTCGGTCCACAGCCCGGCCAGTGGCGTGCCGAGGTTGGGGCCAAAGGTGGCGGTGAGGGCGTAACAGGCAAGGCCATAGACCTTGATGCCCGGCGGCAGGAAGCGCAGGGCCACGCTCATCAGCATCGGTGGCAAGGCGCCAGAGGCGAAGCCTTGCAGCACGCGCAGCAGCATCAGGCTGTGCAGGTCGGGGGCGAATGGTTGCAGCAGGCCGAGCACGGCGAACAGGCCAATCGCGCTCATGGTGAAGCGGCGCAGCGAGAAGGTGGTGGCCAGCCAGGGCGCAAAAGCCATGGCCGACACCGAAGCAGCACTGTACACCGCCAGCAGCCAGGCACCTTCGTCGGCACCGATGCCCATGGCCCCGCGGATGTCGGCCAGGGAAATCTTGGTCACCGACTCGTTGAGGCCCGCACACAACACGGCCAGCAATACACCGAACAGCCCAACCACTACCTGCAGGCCGAACGCAGTCTGCGCAGGCGCGGCCGGCGCGCGGGCGGCGGCCACGGCGGCAGACGGGGCGGACAGGGAACTCATGGGCAGACATCTCCAGCAACAAATTTGCGATTGGAGCAAGTCTAAGAAGGTCGAATGCTGACGAAAACTGACTTCTCGGTAGGTTTATGTTGCGTCGGACGCAATCCATCCTAAAACCGAATCGCCTGCTTCGTGGGCACGCCCGCGAAGCATCCAACCCGGTTTTAAGGGTCAACACTGCAACAGGCCTTCAGGGTCTGCCGCAACCAGCGATGCGCCGGGTCATTGTGAAACCTCGGGTGCCACGCCTGTAGTACCGTCACCCTTTCCAGCGGCACCGGAATCTCGAACGAGCGCAACGGCAGCCCCAGCTTGTGCACGCTATTGAGGATGTTCGCCGGCATCGGCAGGATCAGGTCCGAATCGGGCAGCGAGAACAGCGCCGAGTGAAAACTCGGGGTAATCAACGCCACCCGCCGCTGAACCTTGAAGTTGGCCAACTCCACATCGATCGGCCCGTTGGCGCGGCCGCGCCGGGACACGCTGATCTGTGGATAACTGGCAAAGCTGGTCGGCGTGATCGGCTGCTCGAAGATCGGGTGGTCGCGCCGCGCCAGGCCCACGTAGTAGGTCTGGAACAGGCTCTGCACCTTGATCTCGGGCCCCAGGTCCACGGTCGAGCTGATGATCAGGTCGGTACGCCCGTCACGCAGCACGCTGTCGTCATCGCCGCCTGGGCTTTCTGGCACGAAGCGCAGCACCGTACGCGGCGCCTGTTCGTGCATGCGGCGGAGCAACTGAGCGCCGTACAGGGCAATGAACAGGTCGTTGGTGCGGATGTTGAAGGCGCGGTCGAGCCTGGGCAGGTCGACCTCGTCGGCACTGCGGAATACTTCACCGGCCTGCTCGACCAGCGCCGCCACCTGCTCGCGCAACGCCAATGCCCGAGGGGTTGGCACCAGGCCACGGCCAGCACGCACCAGGATCGGGTCGCCCAAGGCATCGCGGATGCGCCCCAGGGTCCGGCTCATGGCCGCGGGGCTCAGGTTCATGCGCTGCGCTGCGCCAACTACACTGCCCTCGTCGAGCAGGGCATCGAGGGCGACGAGCAAGTTCATGTCCGGGAGTTGCATGGCCGTTTTCCGTTACAGCAGTGGGGATGGCGATGGTAGCAGGTTGCTGGATTGCACCAGACGCAATGCGCCCGTGCGCGCTGGAGCATTTATTTCGGACGGTGATTGGGCCATAACCTTTGCAGTGACTGCACTGGCCCTATCGCCGGCAAGCCAGCTCCCACAGGGTGGACTGCCCCCCAAAAGTTGGACAGTTTTAAGCTGCTGCCTGGGTCCTGTACTCGACAGGGCTCAGGCCATTGAGCCTCAGCTTGATGCGGTCA